>JAISUX010000007.1 GCA_031271805.1 Tannerella sp. | reverse complement strand
GAAATACATAACGTTGAAGCGACAATCATAGAAAACCCTTCGGCATCGTGTCTGCTCGGGCAGACGGCGCTCTCGCAATTTGGCAAATATACCATTGATAATCAGAATAATGAAATAATATTTGAATGATATGCGAAAGGAACTTACAGCCGGAACACTGCTTAATCGCGACATGTACCGTATAGAGCGCGTCATCGGCTCAGGCGGGTTTGGCATAACCTACTATGTGCTTGACGCGAAGCTAAAGCATTTTGCCGTCAAGGAATACTTTATTGACGGGCGATGCGTGCGAGACGGTAACGGCAACGTTGTGCCGCAAACCATTCCCAACGAAGTCTATAAGAAGTATTTGGACAGATTTGTGGAAGAAGCACAGACCCTTGCACGGTTTCAGCACAGCAACATCGTGAGGGTCAACAGAGTCTTTTACGAGCGAAATACAGCCTATATGGTGATGGATTATATTGAAGGACAGACACTTAAGGCTGCGGTTCAGCAGACTGCGGGCAAGCGATTGGAATATGATGTGGCTGTGAACTACATTCTTCAGATATCCGACGCTGTGGAGTTTGTTCATGCTAAAAACATTCTGCACCGCGACATCAAACCCGACAATATCATTATCACGCCCTCTAATCAGGCAATACTGATAGATTTCGGCTCGGCGCGCGATTTTGAAGACGACCGTACGATTGACCATTCAGTGATAATCACCCCCGGCTACGCACCCTTCGAACAGTATTCCAAGATTGCCCGCCGCGGTTCCTACACCGACATTTATGCCTTAGGCGCAACGTTCTACTACTGCCTGACGGGGTGCATACCTACTGACGCAGTCGAAAGAATGCACAACGACGACCTGCTGCCGCCGAGCCGTTTCAACACCGCCATCCCGTCAAGAGCCGACAAGACAATAATGAAAGCGATGCAACTAAAGTCCGAAAATCGCTACCAGAAAATCGAAGTATTTAGAAAGGATTTGATGGGGGTATATCCTCCTCCACCTCCATGGGTATTTCTGCTTATTCCTGTCATCATTTCATTTATGATTATAGCAATTTATAATATGCTCAAAGATGAGCCGCCGTACCTCAACGTCTCGCCAACCGAGTTGAGTTTCGATGCTAATGGCGGGAGGCAGCATTTGAACTACAGCAGCAACCTGACTGCCTTAGAAGTATTCGGGCTGCCTGATTGGTGCAGTATCTCTAAAGACCTAAAGACATTATACATCACTTGTTCGCGCAATACTGACAGAAACAGTAGAGAAGAAGCATTTAAGATAGGTTCAAGCGTTAAAACCATCTCAATAACTGTCAGTCAAAAAGGCAAAACGCTTACAGCCGCTGAACACCAACAACTGAACAATGCGAAGAGGCGGGCAAAGGAGTTTTACGACTTCGCCATTAAACAAAAAGACCGCGACTATTTCAAAAACGCTTTGGAAGCCTGCAATCAAGCGCTTGCATTAGACCCTAATAATAGCGAAATGAAAGAATTGAAGCGGAAAATTCAGCAGGCAATGCAATAAAGTTAACGAAAAAATAAGAATTACGGCTATACCGATAGCATTGCTGGGGGAGCAATATAAATCGGACTCTACTGGATACGAAGCAAAAATACAAGAGACTGCAGCAACTTCGAGAAGATTCCCGCAAAAACTCGGATCGCCTTTTGAGAATAATCAACCAAATGCTTGACTTTAGAAAGATACAAAAATATAAATATTGTAACAATTTTATCACATTTGTGTCGTATGTGACATTTGTCATTGTTCCTGATTGATTTGTTATCGGTTGCGGATTACTTAACCTGTAATTTTGCGGTCGTGAGTATGTAAAAGTATCATGTCAAAATCAAATTTAATTTTATCAGATGGGAACAAAAAATTTTTGTAAATGGTGCATGTGGATAATATTATTGTTTGCAGCACAAGTTATTAATGCACAGCAGGTACGAGTTTCGGGTACGGTCGTTTCGGCGACCGACGACGAGCCTGTTGTAGGCGCTTCGGTCGTCGAGAAAGGTACGACTAATGGAATTGTTACCGATGCGGACGGGAAATTTTCGTTCAACGTCGCGCGCGGGAGTACGATTCAAATCAGTTACATAGGCTATGTGACGCAAGAGGTGAGGGCGGATGACAGTCGCCAATTGACGGTCGTTTTGCAGGAAGCAGTCTTGGAACTGTCGGATGTGGTTGTCACCGGCTATTCGACGCAAAAGAAAGCCGACTTGACCGGCGCGGTCTCGGTAGTCAAGGTCAGCGAGGTGAAAACGTTGAATACCGGCAACATCATCAAGGCCTTACAGGGACGTATTCCGGGAGTTTATATCAAAAACTCCGGCAATCCCGATGGGAATGTGGAGATCAAGATTCGCGGAGCCTCAACGCTTGGCAACAGCGACCCGATGTATGTTATCGACGGCATCCCGACTACGCGCAACCTGAGTGAAATTTCAATGGAAGACATCGAGTCGGTTCAGGTGCTCAAGGATGCCTCGTCGGCTACTATTTACGGTTCGCGCGCGGCCAACGGCGTAATCATCGTTACGACAAAGAAAGGTTCGCAGCAAGGCACTCATATTCAGGTAAACGCTTCGTTGACGGCGCAGCAATGGCAGCGGGGGATTGATCTGTTGGATACGGATGAATATGCCCAAGTACTGTGGCAGGCTTATGCTAACGACAAGCGTATCCAGCCCGGTTCGGGAGTGGTAATTCCGGGTTATACCTACAAATTCGACTGGCATTATAACGGCGATATTCCCGTCTTGGATAATGTAACGATGCCGCAATATCTGTATGTGAACGGCGAGCCGACGATGCTTGCAAGCAATACGGATTGGGTCAAGGAAATGAGCCGTACGGGCTTTACCCAGAACTACAATGTAACGTTAAGCAACGGTAATGACAAGACAAATACCTTGTTTTCAGCCGATTATTACGGCAACGACGGTACGATCAAAGGCTCTTATTTCAAGCGTATTAATCTGAGACTTAATAACAAATTCAGCCTCATCAACGACCGTCTTACTATCGGCGAAAATCTGTTGCTGACAAAGACGCGGGCATTGACGGTTTTCGGCGGTCAGGGCGATTTTGCGCTACTTCGCGCCATAGTGCCGGTTCATACTGTTGACGGAGTAGGATGGGGCGGCCCTTCTACGGATATGAGTATGAGCGACCGTAACAACCCTGTTCGTATTGTTGAGGACAATCTGCAGAACTATGGAGACCTTTTCCGGCTTTTCGGCGATGTCAACCTTGAGCTTAAACTGCTTAAAGATTTGGCTTTCCGCTCAAAATTAGGCATCGACTATACCGTCTGGTGGAAGCGCAATATGCAGTACTCCTATGTGAACGGTTTCCGGCGCGACGACAACAACCGCGTTACGGTTGATTCCAATCATGCTTATACGTGGACATTAAACAATGTGTTGGAGTATAATTTCGACCTTGGACAAAATAATTTCAACGCAATGATAGGGCAGGAATCCGTTAATTACCGCTATGACTGGGTATCCGCATCGCGGGAGGGATATTTAGTGGAATCGCCTGATTATATGTATCTTAATTCGGGAGAAAAAAATCCGCAGAACAGCGGTTCGGCATCGGAATATGCTTTGCTCTCGTTCTTCGGTAAGTTGAACTACAATTATGCCAACAGGTATCTGGCTTCGGTGACTGTCCGTCGCGACGGTTCTTCGCGTTTTGGTATTAACAATCGTTGGGGCACATTCCCTGCTTTTTCTTTCGGATGGAGAATAAGCGAGGAGGATTTTTTCAAGAAAGATTTGATATCCGACCTCAAACTTCGCTACGGATGGGGGCAGACAGGTAATCAGGAGATCGACAACTATGCTTCTTATGGGATTTATCAATCGGTTTATTATACCGATCCGACTTGGGAATTAGACCATGGCACGGCTTACGATATCTATGGCACGGGTTCGGGCACGTTGCCGTCCGGCTTTATCCGTACACAGCGCGGAAACGACAACCTCAAATGGGAAGCTACGACCCAAAACAATATCGGTATCGACTTCGGCTTTCTCAATCAGAAGATTACGGGTTCGATAGACTGGTTTTTCAAAGAAACGAGCGACATCCTCATCTCGCCGCCATGGATTGCAACTATCGGATACGGAGGCAATTATTGGACTAACGGCGCCTCGATGGAAAATCGCGGACTGGAATTTGCAATCGGCTATAACACCCAAATAGGCGACGTCGGCTTCTCGGCAAACGGCAATATTGCGGGATACAGAAATAAAATCACCAAACTGCCGGAGGATGTCATAAACTCGTATGCCGGAAACGGTAACGACCAGACTATTTTGGGACGTCCGTGGCATTCGTTGTTCGGATATGTTACCGACGGCTTGTTTCAGAATCAGGCAGAGGTTGACGCTCATGTTGACCAGCTTGGTAAAGGAGTCGGCCGAATACGCTATAAAGACGTAAACAAAGACGGCAAGATCGATGACGACGACCGCACCTGGCTCGGAGTGGAAGATCCGGATTTCGTTTACGGAGTAAACCTGACGGCAAATTGGCGGCAGTTCGATTTCAACATGTTTTTCTACGGTCAATACGGCTCGTGCGGTTATAACTCGACGAAAGAGAAAAACCACTTTTTCAGTTGGTTCAGCGGCGAAAACAACGGTACAGGCCTGTTAGACGCATGGCGTCCGGATAATACGTCTTCGACTATTCCGATGGTTTCCGTCGAAGATGTTAACAACGAGAAACGCTATTCGGATTATTTCATCGAAAACACTTCTTTCCTGAAACTCTCGACTGTCGAAATAGGATATCGGGTGCCGGAGAAAATCCTTAAAAAGCTGTCTATGAGTGGCGCCAGATTCTATATTTCCAGCCAGAATCTTTTGACTTTCAAAACCAAGGATTTCACAGGGCCGGATCCCGAAACGCCGAGTTACAGCTATCCGGTTCCGAGAACTATAACTATAGGTATAAATGTCTCATATTAAAATAATTACAATCATGAAGAATTTAATATTTTCAGTATTTTCAACATTATTGACTTTGTCGTTCACGTCATGCGACGACTTTTTGTACAAAGTGCCTCAAGCGGTTGGGAGTTCCGACCTGCTTGTAGGGGCTAACGAGATCGAAAAGATGGTCTATGCCGCCTATTCCGCCCTTGGCAACGACAACTATCAGCGTGGAATAAATGCAATGTGGCTCTATGGAGACCTTCGCAGCGGTGATGCGTATAAAGGCGGCGCAGGAACGGGTGATATGTACGATTGGAACCTGATCGAAACGTTCGTTTATATGCGCGACAATGTCGGCTATCTCGATGCCAAATGGTATGAGATGTATATCAACATAGCGCGGGTCAACGATGCCCTGGCGCGAGTGAATGAATACGAAGGAAGCGACCTCGACAAGAAAACTCGACAAGCGGAATTACGCTTTTTGAGAGGACATTTCTATTTCGAGCTTAAAACGCTTTTCAATCGCGTTCCGTACATTGATGAAAACGATAAAACGGAAGATTACATCAACATTTCAAACGTGGAATATACCGGCGCCGAGCTGTGGAAACTCATTGAAGATGAGTTCCGTTATGCAGCGGAAAATCTGCCAGAAACACAACCCGAATTTGGGCGGGCTAACAAATTGCAGGCAAAGGCGTATTTAGCTAAAACATTGCTATATTCGGCTTATAATCAAAATGATAGCCATGCAGTGACAGGTATTGACAATGCCAAACTGCAAGAAGTAATAAGCTTGTGCGACCAACTTGCTTCCAAATACGGTCTTGCAGCGGATTTTGCGGAGAATTTCCTGTACGAGTATGAAAACGGCAGCGAATCGGTTTTTGCAATTCAATGTTCTACTAACGATAATACTTTCAAAGGTCGGTTGGATTTCGGCGCCATGCTGAATTATCCGATGGGAGGCGGTTACGGATGCTGCGGTTTCCATCAACCGTCACAAAATATGGTAAATGCCTTTCGTACGGAGGGCGGTCTGCCTTTGTTTGATACATTTAACGACGTCAGTCTGCAGACGCCCGACGACCTTAAAACATACGAAGTTGACCCGCGTATAAATCATACTGTCGCCATGCCGGGACTGCCGTATAAGTATCAGGTTGACAACGTATTTACCGAAGGATGGTTGCGCGATCTCGGCGTTTACGGGAAGTTTATGTCGCTCAAAGAAGTGGTGGCTGTCGATTGTCCTTGTTTCGTTAAATTCGACCCTTTCATGTCGTCGTCGAAAAACAGGGATGTCATTCGCTATGACGATGTGTTGCTTTGGAAAGCCGAAGCTTTGATACAGCTTGACCGTCCCGACGAGGCTTTGCCGATAATAAATTCAATCCGTGAGCGAGCAGCCAACAGTACGGGGCGATTGGTTGACGGCAACAACGAAAAGACGGGAAATTTCAAGGTAGAAACATATCAGCCGGGAGCGAACTGCACGTGGACAAAGGATTATGCCTGGAAAGCCCTGATGTTTGAACGCCGCTTGGAATTTTCGCAGGAAGGCCACTACTTTTTCGATCTCGTGCGTTGGGGCATAGCCGACCAGGTTGTTAACAAATACCTTGATGTTGAGCGCACTCGTCGTTCCTATCTTGCCGAAGCGCGATTCACCAAAGGACGGGATGAGTATCTGCCCATTCCTCTGAACCAGATTAATTTCAGCAAAAAATTGTATCAACAAAATCCGGGATATTAGTAAAATAATTATCTTTGTCGTCGAATATAAAATTATTAGCAATGAAACAGTTACATTTATTTTTACTTTTATTAATCTGTTCCGGTGCGATTGATGCCGCTGATATACGGTTGAAAATAACTAAGCGATACTTGAATCTTCCCGTGTCGCAAAAGGCGGAGAGGCAGGTAATGACTTTTGAGGCCGATGGTAAGGCGGAACGTTCGTTTCGTATCCGTTTGGCTACGGATTCACCGGATTATTGGGTTTTTACCGACGTCACAACGCTCAAGGGCAAGACTTTGAAAATATCTTATCCGGGCGCTTCGGATGCTGCGTTGAACCGTATCTATCAGGCCGATGAAATCGCGGGTCAGGACAGTATGTACCACGAAACGAACCGTCCGCAGATACATTTCACTTCGCGGCGCGGGTGGAACAACGACCCTAACGGATTGCTTTACTACGAGGGCGAGTATCACCTTTTCTATCAGCATAATCCGTATGAGCGCGAATGGGAAAATATGACTTGGGGGCATGCCGTCAGCCGCGACCTCGTGCATTGGGAAGAATTGCCCTCGGCGCTCTTGCCGGATGAACACGGTACGATGTTTTCGGGTTCGGCGGTCATCGACTATGAGAATACTTCCGGCTTCGGAAAGAACGGCGTTCCCGCAATGGTCGCTATGTTTACCGCGGATTCACCGGAAAAACAGGTGCAGTGCATCGCATACAGCCTCGACCGCGGGCGTACTTGGACGAAGTATGCGGGGAATCCGGTAATTGATTCTAAGGCGAAGTGGAACAGCCATGACACCCGCGACCCGAAAGTCTTTTGGTACAAACCGAATCGCGAATGGGTATTGGCGCTTAACGAACGCGACGGACATTCGATTTACACCTCTAAAAACCTGAAAGAATGGACTTTTGAGAGCCATGTGACGGGATTTTGGGAATGTCCGGAGTTGTTCGAACTGGCAGTTGACGGCGACGCAAATAATAAGAAATGGGTTATGTACGGCGCGTCGGGAACGTATATGATCGGCTCGTTCGACGGTAAAAAATTCACTCCCGAAGCGGGGAAATATTATTACGGTTCGGGATCGATTTATGCTGCGCAGACGTTCACGAATATCCCCGAATCCGACGGCCGACGCATACAAATAGGGTGGGGACGCATCTCGCATCCTGGGATGCCGTTCAACGGAATGATGCTGCTTCCGACGCAATTGACGTTGCGAAAAACTAAGGATGGCGTTCGGCTTTTCAATATGCCGGTAAAAGAAATTGAAACCCTGCAGACATCGCTTGTGGAAAAGCAATCGCCCTCGGTTGACGAAGCCAATGACTTGCTGCATAAATACAGCGATGAAACGGCTTTGCGCATCAAAACAACCATCAAACTATCACATGCGACCGACGCAGGACTGAGTCTTTACGGGCAGCAGCTTTTGAGGTATGATATGAATTTCAATCAGGTAAACGGCGTTTTCTACTCGCCCGAAGATCCGACGAGTATGGAAATATCCGCCGACATTATCCTCGACAAGACCTCTGTCGAAGTTTTCATCGACGGCGGCGTTTATTCGTATTCGATGGAACGGCGCGCCGACGCACGAAACAATGATGGTTTCCGCTTTTTCGGAAACAACATTGAGGTTAAGAATATTGAAGTATTTTCAATGAAATCAATATGGAAATGAACGACAGGAAACCGTTGATAGTTGGAGTCGGGGAGTTGCTTTGGGATATCTTCCCCGACGCGAAAAAGGCAGGTGGCGCTCCGGTTAATTTCGTCTATCATGCTGCCCAAATGGGTGCCGATGGATGCGCAATTAGCGCTGTCGGCGATGATGAACTTGGCGATGAAATCGTGAGTGAACTTAACAAATACGGTATCCGCAACTGCATTGAGAAAGTGGCATATCCCACCGGGCGTGTAATGGTAGAACTTAAAGACGGTTTGCCGACGTACGATATCATCGAAGGCGTGGCGTGGGATTATATCCCCCTGACGCCTAAAGCATTGGATTTGGTGCGTGCTGCCGACGCTATCTGCTTCGGTTCGCTTGCTCAACGCTCGCCGGTCTCGCACACTACAATCGGAGCGCTTATTGATGCAACCCCGGAGACGTCATTGCGTATCTTCGATGTCAACCTGAGACAGCATTATTATTCAAAAGAACTTATAAACGAATCGCTTCTGAAATCTAATGTGCTGAAACTCAATGATGAAGAGTTGCTCGTGATGCGTCGGCTATACGATTTGACGGATAGCGACAATGATGTTTGCCTTGGGCTTTTGAAAAAATACGGATTGCGATATCTGATTCTGACGGCAGGGAGTGTTGCCAGTACGATTTATTCACTTAACGAAACGTCCGTTATTGCGACGCCAAAGGTAAAGGTGGCGGATACTGTCGGGGCGGGCGATGCTTTCACGGGCGCCTTTGTCTGCTCGGTTTTGACGGGTAAAACACTCCGCGAGGCTCATCAAAAGGCGGTTGAGGTGGCTGCATACGTTTGTACGAAACAAGGGGCGTGGGTTAATTATTGTTGATTATGAAACAGACTAAGATTTTATTTCAGCTGCTTCCGGTTATGCTGGCCTTCTTTGTGATGGGCTTTGTTGACCTTGTGGGGGCGATAACAAATTTTGTGAAAGATGATTTTCATCTCTCGGATTCGGTGGCAAAGATGCTGCCGGCAATGACTTTTTTCTGGTTTTTCGTATTGTCGGTGCCGACCGGATTGTTAGTCAACAGGATAGGACGGCGTATGACGGTTGTCCTGAGCCTTGCCGTTACTTCGTTGGCGTTGTTTGTGCCCTTGTTGGGGTATAATTTTTCAATGATGTTGCTGTCATTCAGCCTGTTGGGTATAGGGAATACGCTTATTCAAGTATCTATTAATCCCCTGCTGTCGAACATGATAAGTGAGCAAAAACTCGCGAGTACAATGACTTTCGGCCAGTTTGTCAAGGCGATAGCTTCATTTCTTGGGCCTGTTGTGGCGACCGCCGCTTCGGTACATTTCGGTAATTGGAAGTTGCTGTTTCCGGTTTTCATGGTTGTTTCGATATTGTCCGCGATTTGGCTGTGGGCAACTAAAATCGACGAAGAGCGCGAGATGGCGGCGACGGGTACGGGCTTCGTTGATTGCCTCAAACTGCTTGGTAACAGCATAATACTGCTATCATTTATAGGCATAATGTGCCATGTCGGGCTTGATGTGGGTATTAACACTACCGCGCCGGAGATTATGAAGGAATACTTCGGCATGACGCCCGAAGATGCAGGCTTCTCATCGAGTGTGTATTTTCTTTTCCGCCTGATAGGTTGCCTCGTCGGGACATTCGCCTTATCGCGCGTCTCAGGTAAGAAGTTCTTTATAGCGAGCGTTGTGCTGATGATTCTGGCGATTTCGGGTTTGATTGTTTTCCACGATAAGGAGGTGGTTTATATTTGCATCGCCATGATGGGATTGGGCAATTCTAATGTTTTTCCGGTTATAGTTTCGCAAGTGCTTCTGCGCATGCCGGAGCGCAAGAACGAAGTCTCAGGGCTGATGATAATGGGCCTGATAGGAGGTACGATTTTCCCGTTGTTGATGGGCAAGGTCTCGGATTCGGTCGGCTCGCAAACCGGCGCATTGTTCGTCTTGAGCGTTGCAGTGATTTATTTGCTGCTGTTTTCTTCAAAGTTGAAGAAATGATATATTCAAAAATTTCAGTAAAATTTTTATGACCGCGTACAACCTTAACAAGGTTCCAAACCTTGTTAAGGTTTCGCCCAAATCTGGCAGGTTGGAAAACCGCACTCCGCGCCGCCCTTATCCCTGCGGAGATGCCCTTAGTAGCATAGCAGACGTCACACATCTGCAACTACAAAACCCAATCGTCGCGCCTTGCTGTCTTTCATATCGCAAAAAAATCTTCAAAAAAATCCTCAAATAATTTGCGGAATAAAAAAAATAAACAGTATCTTTGTGCCTGCATTGTTGGTTTAATTTCGTATGTATGGACAGACGCAATAATATATCAACGGCAGTCGGACGGGCAGGATACCGCCTCTCCACACCACGTTTGAGGGCATTTAAAGGCGCTCTG
>JAISUX010000111.1 GCA_031271805.1 Tannerella sp. | reverse complement strand
ACCGTCGCCGTACTTTTCCAGCGCTATCTGCGCAACGAGCAGCACATCGCCGACCTCGCCAAAGCCGCCATGCGAGCCGAAGTCGAGCAGTTGCAGAACCAGATAAACCCGCATTTCCTCTTCAATATGCTCAACAATATCAACGTATTAGTGAAAGAAGCGCCCGACGAAGCCATCGCCGTCCTGAGCCGCCTTAACGAGATGCTCAAGTACCAGTTTAACGCCGGAAGCAAGACGACGGTGCTTCTGGCCGACGACATCCGCTTCCTGACCGACTACCTCGATTTGGAGAAAATCCGCCGCGACAGCTTCACATACACCGTCGAGACGGAAGCTATTCCTTCCACATTGCAACTCCCCCCGCTGCTCTTCATCCCCTTTGTCGAGAACGCCGTCAAGCACGGCAACGACAGCCTTAACGGCTCATTCATCCGCCTGAGATTCAAGCATCAGGACGGTCGATTGATATTCAGCTGCATAAATTCCAAGCCCTCCGAGCAGCCGCGCAAAAACCCCGCCGGCGGGCTTGGGCTGATCAACGTCCGCCGCCGCCTCGACCTCCTCTACGGCCGGGATTATTCTCTGGAAATCACCTCTACCGACCGTGTTTTTGAGGTTTTGGCGGAATTTAAATCAGTGTGAATAAACCGGTTTCGATTTATATATAATTCCGATTCGATTGCGGTCGTCCGCAATTCGATTGTTGTCATCCGCAATTCGATTGTTGTCATCCACAATTCGATTGCGGTTATCCACAATTCGATTGCGGTCATCCACAATTCAATTGCGGTCATCCGCAATTCAATTGCGGTTATCCACAATTCAATTGCGGTCATCCGCAATTCGATTGTTGTCATCCGCAATCGGCATTTATTTATAAAAAAATCGTATTTTGAGAGAAAAAATCTTAATATTCCAATATAATTATTATCTTTGCCGCAAAATATTACAAGTAAGTATGAATAAAAATTGCCGGACATACAAGATCAGCAGCAGGGAGGCCCATAAGGTCGCTTCCCGCCGGTCGTTTTCCGGAATTTACCCCCCCCATTTACCTATAAATCAGGTTATTACGACTCCGACAGATTAATCATCAATGTACATAGATATGGCGCATCCGAAGGCTGTAAATACGGCCTGACGGCTTGCGTATTGTTTAATTATAATAAAAAACAAACGAGATGAAAAAAGCAAATTTATTTTTGAGTATTAGTGTTTTGTGCGCCTGCTCGACGATGGCTTTGGCGCAGAGCGGAGTGTTCGCAGGTAACGACAGCGCGTATTGGGAACTTAACAACGGGACGCTGACCATCAGCGGCAAAGGAGACATTCCCGGCGCCAATTATGGCCTCCCGTATCGCAACTATTTGGACGACATCAAGGCCGTTGTAATAGAGCAAGGACTGACGGGCATCGGCTATGCACAGTTTAATGACTGTGTAAACTTAACTTCCGTTTTGATACCGAATACCGTTACAAAGATCGGCGCCGACGCCTTCAAGGCTTGCGAAAAACTGGAATCTATTTCCATCCCTTCAAGCGTCAAGAGCATCGGCGAGGGTGCATTTTATTATTTTTATGACGCCCTGCAATCGGTTACGGTCAACTGGACAAAGAAGGAAGATCTTCCTGATATGGAATATTACGAAGGCAGCAGCTGGAGATACGGCGTGTTTTTTTCATGGAACAACAACGCTCACATGCCCTATAGAAAAGAATTAATCGTCCCGGCCGGAACGAAAGATATTTATACCTCCCCAAGCAAATATATCTACCCCTTCGAGTGGGCGATGTTCGCAAACATCATAGAGCGCAGCGTCGCCGCCGAGCCTACAGCCATCCGTAGCAGCCGCGGCAGTATCGGCATCTCGCTCACCGTCCCCTCCGACGGCGCCTTCAAGGAAGCCAAGTTCAACATCACGCTCCCCGATAAATTCGCCCTCGACGAGAACGGGACAGCCATGGCCGAAGACTTGCGCAACAACTTCGCGCCCACCGTCACATCCAAAGGCAACGGCCTCTGGACTGTCGCCATCAAGCCCGCCGTCACCACTTTACGCAGCGCCGCCGTCAACGCCTTCCGCGAAATCATCACCTTAGCCTACACAGTCGAAAAAGGCCTGTCCGACGGCAAATACGAGCTTAAAATCAGCGACGTCGAAGTCACCCTCTCCGACGACGAAAAGATCACCGAACCGGAAATTCTCATCCCCGTAACCTTCGAAGCCGCCACGGCCAACGAAGCCGCACTCGGCGCCCCTGAAGTCTGGTCGTCGGGCGCCACTCTCCACGTCCGCACCGCCTCAGCCGCTAAAGCAAAGATATACTCCATCGGCGGCGAGTTGGTCAAGACCGTATCCGTCGCAGCCGGCGAAACCTCAATCGCCCTCCCCGCCGGCATCTACATCGTAAACCTCGAAGGCGCGGAAGCGAAGAAGGTTATTATCAGATAATCCTGCCCGAACTTTCCCGGAAAACTTGGCGTATTGGAAAAGTTTTCGTAATTTTGCTGTCGAAAATTTTATAAATAGATGGATTATGGCAGAATTGCAGAACTTGCAGACAGGGTTGTTCGAGGAGACGCCCGCATTTATCGCCTTCCACGAAAGGACGAGGCAGGCAGGATTGCGGCGGGCAGAATTGCTGTCGAAGCATCGTGTGTCGCCGGAGAGGAGTTTGGAACTCATACGGGCAAATGCGGAAGCGAATACGAGGTATATGAACGGGTCGAACAAGCCCTGAAACAGTGGGCTGTTCACACCGGCGTATGGTATTCGCTGCAACGGCTTGAGGACGAAATCGTTTCTCCGGCAGAGAAAGTTATTGACCTTGGCGTTGAATCGGTTGTTTACTTCGTTGGCGGCAGCGTTTATAAGGTTATGCGCAGCAACCATCACAACCCGTTGCTCTATATAGACAACCGCCTTGCGCTTCATAACTCGCTGTTCCCTGATGTACGGTATGAACTTCTCGGCATCACTGAGGACGAACACCGCGAGCAACAATTTGTAATCCGGCAGCCGAAAGTACAGGGCGAGACCATCCGCGAATATGCTCTGCGAAACAGCAGCAAGTATGGCGGCGGTATCGAAGCCGATATTACGAAAGAGATTTACGTAGCCGTTAACCGCAAAATGTTCGCTTGGGGTTTCGAGCAGGGTCTGTATCCGTATCAGTATATCAATGATTATTATCGAATTGACGACGCTAATCCGGGCAATATAATGTTCCTCGACGGTCACGACCCGTTCAGTCCTGCAACCGAGTTCTTCTTCATCGACACCGCGCCCAAACTCAATGTCGATGCCGGAATGAACTATCTCGATTTTGAAATAACTGATAATAAATAGCATAAAATCCCGAAAACTTGGCTGAACGGAAAAGTTTTCGTAATTTTGCGGGAAAAATTCATGAAATGTATCATAGTAGATGACGAGCCGCTGGGGCGCAAGGCTATAGAGTTGCTGGTGCGGGAAACGCCTGTACTTAAACTTGTCGGCAGTTTCGGGGACGCCGAGACTGCCGGTAGGTTCCTGACCGACAATCAGGTTGACTTGGTGTTTCTCGATATCCGCATGCCCGGCGTCGATGGCATAGAGTTCGCCCGCTCAATCAAGGGCGAGACCTTGGTGATATTCACTACGGCCTTTCCTCAGTATGCCGTTGACAGTTACGAACTCGACGCAATAGACTACCTCCTCAAGCCCGTCGAGCTGGAACGTTTCCGGAAAGCCGTTACCAAAGCCGCCGACTATCTGCTGCTTTTAGCCGGCAAGCCGCAGGAAAATAGCGTGGAGAGCGTCACCTCCGAGCAGATTTTCGTCAAGGCCGACCGCCGTTTCTTCCGCATCATGCTGCGCGACATAATGTTCATCGAAGGGCTTAAAGACTACGTCGTCATCCACGTTGCGGAGAAGAAAATCATCACCAAAACGACAATGAAAGCCCTCGGCGAGCAGCTTCCCGCCGAAATGTTCCTGCGCGTCAACAAATCTTATATCGTGAACATCAACAGCATAGATTCGTTTGACAGCAACGATATTTTTATCGGCAGGCACGAACTCGCCATCGGCGCTTCCTATCGCGACAAATTTGTAGAACGTATCCTGAGGAAAAATACGACATTGGTATTGAATGATAACCCCGTTAAAAATTGACCGGACGATGAAAACAATTCTATTAGTGGCGCTTGGAGGCGCGTTGGGATCGGTATTGCGCTATGGCGCGGGCGAGTGGCTGCCCTGGCGGGCAGCGGCAGGATTCCCCTGGGCAACCCTGCTCGTAAACTTGCTGGGATGCCTGTTGATAGGTTTGGCTATAGGATTAATGGCCAAGTATGAGGTCTTTGCGGCGAATTTCAGACTGTTTTTTGTGGTCGGCTTCTGCGGCGGATTCACGACCTTCTCGACTTTCAGCCGCGAGGCGCTCGCGTTGCTCACACAAGAATCCTATCTCCAAGCCGCTATCTATATCCTAATTAGTGTCGTAGCCGGCCTGGCGCTGACTTTCGCAGGATATTTTCTATTTAAAACTTAACGACCTTAGGCTCTCCGGTAAACGAACTGAATACCGCCGTAACATTCTTTAGATAAAGCACTAATGTCTTATCGTCATCTGCAGCGTACATGTTCTTTAGTTCCGGATATTCCTCAAGCATAAATTTTTTCGCTTCGATGCGTTCGTCGGGAATAGCTTCCGCCTC
Organism: Tannerella sp.; assembly: GCA_031271805.1. GTDB lineage: Bacteria > Bacteroidota > Bacteroidia > Bacteroidales > Tannerellaceae > Tannerella. The sequence goes on along the minus strand of JAISUX010000111.1, from coordinate 24,551 downwards.
AATGCGCAACCACTTGCCTTCCGCCAAATCCAAGGCGCAGATTTCAATCTTCGGGTTAGCCTTAAGCTGTTTGGCGACATTCTTTTGCTTGCTCGTCTGAATATACAATTTGTTCTCAAAAATCGCAATCGTTCCGAAAGGTCTCACCCTCGGCTGGTCGCCTTCGACAGTAGCGATAAAATAATACCCGCATTTCTTTACGAAATTATAAACATCTTTCATAGTCGGCTCGTCTGTAGGATTAATAACGGGCTGATTAGCGGCAATATCATCGGCAATAACCAACGAAGCCGCCATAATCACCAATAATGTAAATACTCTCTTCATATTGACTTGTTTTAATTAGTTAATGATAAAATCGGGAGCAAAGGTAAATAAAATAAACAAAAATCCAATCAAATAGGCAAAAAAATTTCATAATCTCGGTTGAAAGTATTACATTTGCACGTTTTTCAATACCAATAAAAAATCAAGATTATGACAACAAGACGTGAATTTATCAGGAACGTGACGGTCGGGAGCGCTGCCATGACATTAGGCGGAGTTATTCCCGGAATGAGTGCGAAAAGCTATGCTAACATCATCGGCGCCAACGACAAAATAAGGGTTGGCGTTATCGGCGTCAATTCGCGCGGCCTTGCATTGGGAACAAATTTCTCGAAGCAAGCGCGATGCGAGGTGACATGGGTATGCGACGTCGATTCGAGAGCGATAGATACTTGTATCGCTTCTATCGAGAAGGCTGCCGGAAACCGTCCCAAGGGCGAGAAGGATTTCCGCAAAGCATTAGAGGCCAAGGATATGGATGCGGTGGCGATCGCCACGCCCGACCATTGGCATGCACCGGCGGCATTGTTGGCAATGAAAGCCGGCAAGGAAGTTTATTTGGAAAAGCCATGCAGTTATGCGCCCGCCGAGGGCGAGATGCTGGTAGAGGCGATGGCGAAATACAAGCGGATAGTCCAAATGGGCAACCAGCGCCGCTCGTGGCCGAATGTCATTGCCGGCATTAATGCGCTGAAAGAAGGCGCCATAGGCAATATTTATTTCGGCAAATGCTGGTATGCCAACAACCGCAAGCCTATCGGAGTGGGCAAAGAAGTTGCCGTACCCGAATGGCTTGATTGGGATTTGTGGCAAGGCCCTGCTCCGCGCCGGAAATACAAAGACAATGTCGTGCACTACAACTGGCATTGGTTCTGGCACTGGGGCACAGGCGAATCCCTGAACAACGGCACACACATGATAGACCTCCTCCGCTGGGGAATGAACGTGGATTACCCGACAAGAGTAGTCTCGTCGGGCGGCCGCTATTTCGCCAAAGACGACTGGGAAGCTCCCGATACACAGACAATAGACATCGAGTTTGCCGACAAACTGTCGATGACCTGGGAAGGCCGCAGTTGCAACGGCCGCACAGTCGAAGGCACCTCTGCCGGCTGCATCTTCTACGGCGATAAGGGCAGCCTGCTGATACCTTCCGGCGATGAATATAAAATCTTCGACCTCAACAACAAACTCGTACACGAAGAAAACGGCAAAACCGCGATCGACCCTCTAAACAAAATGAATCCCGCCGAAAGCCTCGACGCTATTCATATCAACAACTTCTTCGACGCTATCCTAAAGAGCGAGCCTCTGAGGTCGGACATCGTTTCAGGCCACAAGAGCACGCTGTTGATGCAACTCGGCAACATCTCCGTGAGGACAAGAAAGTCCTTGGATATCGACCCTGCCAACGGCCACATCTTGCATGATAATGAGGCCGCAAAACTGTGGGGACGCGATTATGAGCCTGGTTGGGAAATGAAACTGTAATACAAGATATTCATGAATAATCAGGCGCTCAGCAAGAAAAATACTACTATCGCCATAGTGATAGTAGGAGCGATGTTCTTTATTTTCGGCTTCGTATCGTGGGTTAACGCTATTCTTATCCCCTACTTCAAAATAGCTTGCGAATTAAGCCATTTCGAGTCGTATTTCGTGGCTTTCGCGTTTTATATCGCCTATCTGCTGTTTTCGGTTCCTGCTGCCTGGCTGCTAAAGAAAGTCGGCTACAAGCAGGGAATCATGTACGGATTTTTCTGTATGGCGCTTGGGGCATTGCTGTTTGTGCCTGCCGCTCTTGGACGCACTTACGGCATTTTCCTGACCGGACTTCTCATTATCGGAGCGGGATTGACGATCCTCCAATCCGCTGCAAATCCCTATATTACAATAGTCGGGCCGATAGAAAGCGCAGCCAAACGAATAAGCATCATGGGCGTTTGTAATAAGTTCGCCGGTATTATATCACCGCTGATCTTCGCCGCCGTAGTGCTTAAAGTAACCGACAGCGAGCTGTTTACAACCCTTGATTCGGGCATGCTTGAGCCTGCGGTCAAGAACGCGCTACTCGACGAACTGATTCGGCGCGTAATACCGCCCTACGCCGTATTGGCGACGCTGCTGTTCCTTTTCGGGCTGTATATAAGGTTCTCGGTGTTGCCCGAAATCAATCCCGAAGAACAGAACCGGACGGTAGATGATAACAGCGTTTCGACACGCACTTCGGTCTTCCAGTTCCCCTATCTTGTGCTCGGCGCAATAGCCTTGGTACTGCATGTAAGCACGCAAATCGTTTCAATAGACACCATCATCAACTATGCCGCCTCAATGAACATGAACCTGCTCGAAGCGAAAACCTTTCCGTCGTATGTGCTCACCGCAACTATCCTCGGTTATATCCTGGGCATAATATTTATACCGAAATATGTGTCGCAGACCAACGCCTTGCGCTTCTGCACCTCGTTAGGACTGATTCTTTCATTCGGCGTTGTGCTGATTAATAGGAATGTAACCATATTAGGGCATGAAGGCAACTTGTCGATCTGGTTTTTATGCGCGCTCGGATTTCCAAATTCCTTGGTCTATGCCGGTATATGGCCGCTGTCCATCAGGGGATTAGGAAGATTCACCAAGATAGGCTCGTCATTCTTAGTTATGGGATTGTGCGGGAACGCCCTGATGCCTATCCTGTATGGCTATCTTGCCGATAAATGGAACGTTCGGGACGCCTACTGGGTACTTATCCCATGTTATATCTACCTGATATTCTTTGCTTTTTACGGACATAAAATCGAACATTGGAGGAAAAAATGAAGACAATAATTAATAATGCAAGGGTAATTTTGCCTGATAATATTCTTGAAAACGGTTTTGTAGCGATTGAAGACGGAAAGATAGACGAAGTCGGGCAGGGCTGTAAAAATAACGAAGCGGACACGGTCATCGACGCCAAAGGCAACTACCTCGCACCCGGGTTCATCGACCTGCATACTCACGGCGCAGGAGGACACGATTTCATGGATAATACGGTCGAGGCCTATCTTGGCGTCGCCGAAACTCATGCCCGATACGGCACTACCGCCCTCCTCCCAACCACGCTCGCAAGCTCGAACGAGGAGTTGTACAAGACGCTTGAGACCTATAAAATCGCCAATCCTCTGAACAAAAAAGGGGCGTCATTCCTGGGGCTGCATCTCGAAGGGCCATATTTCGCATACGAACAAAAAGGGGCGCAGGATCCGAAATATCTTCGCAATCCCGAACCGGACGAATACAATGCAATTCTTGACTTTTCGGACGATATCGTGCGTTGGAGCCTCGCGCCGGAACTGCCCGGAGGCTTGGAATTTGGCCGCGCACTGAAATCCCGGAATATACTCGCATCCATAGCGCATACCAACGCTATTTACGAGGAAATAGAGGATGCTTACAAATGCGGATTCACTCATGTAACACACTTATATTCCGGGATGTCAACAGTCACGCGCAAGCGTACTTTTCGCTATGCCGGCGCAGTTGAAGCGGCATATCTCCTCGACGATATGACGGTAGAAATTATTGCCGACGGAGTGCATCTGCCCAAACCGCTACTGCAGTTTGCTTACAAGTTTAAGGGGGCTGACAAGACCGCCCTGTGCACCGATTCGATGCGCGGAGCCGGGATGCCTCCGGGCGAATATATGATGGGTAGCCTGACAAACGGGCAGAAGGTGGTTGTCGAAGACGGCGTAGCCAAACTGCTCGACCGCTCGTGCTTCGCCGGAAGCGTGGCCACAACCGACCGCCTCGTCCGGACAATGGTGCAAATCGCCGACGTCCCACTGACAGACGCCGTGAAGATGATGACCCTCACCCCCGCAAGGATAATCGGCGTCGACAAGTCGAAAGGCTCTATTCAAACTGCCAAAGACGCCGATTTGGTCATCTTCGACGACAATATCAATATCCTCACTACAATAATCAACGGGAATGTAGTTCATTCCATAAAACTATAAAGCAATGAAAATATGTAATTTAATAGCGCTAATGTTTTTTTGTTTCCAACTAACGGCGCAGGAAACCGTGAAAATCGGCATCATAGGTTTGGACACCTCACATTCGCCGGCCTTCATCAAGATGTTGAACACCGACAATCCTTTGCCTGAACATCAGGGTTTCAAAGTCGTCGCCGCATATCCTTACGGCTCGAAGACGATAAAAAGCAGTTACGACCGCATCCCCGGATATACCGAGGAAGCCGTAAAGGCGGGCGTTAAGATTGTCAATTCGATTGGAGAGCTTTTGCAGGAAGTCGATTGCGTTATGCTCGAAACGAACGACGGCAACATACATCTCGAACAGGCCGCCGAGGTGATGAAATCCGGCAAACCGATGTTTATCGACAAGCCTGTTGCCGCCAAACTTTCGGATGCGATCGCCATTTTCCTGTTAGCGGACAAGTACAATGTCCCGATCTTTTCGGCTTCGTCGCTACGTTACTCCAAGCGTAATCAGGAACTTCGCAAAGGCGAGTACGGGAAAGTGCTTGGCGCCGACTGCTATTCGCCTGCCACAAGCGAACCCTCGCATCCGGACTTCTCATGGTACGGCATCCACGGAGTGGAAATCCTCTATACCGTGATGGGCACGAACTGTGGATCCGTTTCCCGCGTCTCGTCCGAAGGCACAGACGTAGTCACCGGACTGTGGAACGACGGACGCATAGGCACATTCCGCGGCTGCAGGACAGGGAAATCGGACTACGGCGGCACAGCCTTTTGTGAGAAAAATAACGTCGCCGTGGGAGGATACGACGGTTACGGGGTATTGTTGACCGAGATTCTGATCTTCTTCAGGACAAAAGTCGTACCGATTCCTCCGGCCGAAACAATCGAGATCTTCACTTTCATGGAAGCCTCCAACGAAAGCAAGCGGCATGACGGCAAGCTGATATCAATGGAAAAAACTTACCTGAAAGGCCTGAAAGAAGCCGCTAAGATATTGAAAAACAAAGGATATTAATTTTCACAGCTATGGATATATTTATTTCAAAGACAAAAGAAGAACTCGGGTTGAATGCTGCCCGCAAAGGCGCTGAGTTCATCCGCGAGGCTATTCGCGAGAAAGGCTCGGCAAACATTATCGTCGCCACAGGCGCTTCTCAATTCGAGATGCTCGGTGAATTAGTAAAAGAAGATGTGGACTGGTCGGTCGTAACGGCTTTCCATTTGGACGAGTATATCGGCATCGACCTCACCCACCCCGCATCGTTCCGCAAATATCTCAAGGAACGGTTTGCCGACCATGTTCCTTTAAAGGAATTTGTTTACGTCAACGGCAGCGTCGAGCCATACGCCGAATGTGCCCGGTTAGGCGAAGTTATCAGCCGGCATCCCATTGACGTGGCTTTCGTAGGCATAGGCGAGAACGGCCATTTGGCGTTCAACGACCCGCCGGCCGATTTCGACACACAAGACGCCTATATCGTTGTGAATCTGGATGAGAAATGTCGCTACCAGCAACTCGGCGAAGGCTGGTTTCCTACATTCGACGATGTGCCGCATCGAGCTATCAGCATGTCTATCAGGCAAATAATGAAGTCGAAAGTGATAATTTGCAGCGTCCCTGACGAACGCAAGGCCGTAGCGGTGGACAATACGCTGAACAGGGAAATATCGCCCATGTACCCGGCAAGCATTCTGCGCAATCACGAAAAAGCGTATCTATTTTTAGACGAATTTGCAGCAAAATTGATAAAATAATATTTTTTGCCGTATAAATTTTTCTTTTTTTGTCATTTTTAGTATTTTTGCAGCGCGATAAGATAAATTTTATATGAGTGCACAGACACCTTTTTTAGTTTTTTCGGGGACAAAGACCCGTTATCTTGCGGAAAAAATCTGTAACAGTCTCGGCTGTCCGCTTGGTCAGATGAATATTCAGTACTTTGCAGACGGCGAGTTTTCCGTATCCTACGAGGAATCCATTCGCGGGCGCGACGTTTTCCTTGTACAGTCCACGTTCCCTAATTCCGACAATCTGATGGAATTACTGCTTATGATTGACGCCGCCAAACGCGCCTCGGCTCACTCGATCATCGCCGTTGTGCCCTATTTCGGTTGGGCGCGCCAAGACCGCAAAGACAAACCCCGCGTCTCAATAGGCGCGAAACTGATAGCCGACCTGCTCGGCGTAGCCGGAATCAATCGACTGATAACAATGGATTTACATGCCGACCAGATTCAGGGATTCTTTAATGTCCCGGTTGACCATCTCTATGCTTCGTCGGTATTCCTGCAATACATCAAATCGCAGTTGCCCCTCGACAACCTCGTAATGGCAACTCCCGATGTCGGCGGCACAAAACGCGCCAACAGTTACTCGAAATACCTTGGTCTCCCGATGGTTATATGTCATAAAACGCGCCAAAAAGCCAATGAGGTCGCCGATATGCGTATTATCGGCGATGTGACCGACAAGGATGTGTTGCTCGTCGATGATATTGTCGATACCGCCGGCACTATAACCAAAGCCGCTAACCTGATGATGGAAAACGGCGCGCGTTCGGTTAGGGCGATGGTCAGCCACGCCGTCATGTCCGACCCCGCTACCAGGCGCGTTGACCAGTGTGCGCTCATAGAGATGATTTTCACGGACTCAATACCCTACACAAAAAAGTGCGAGAAAGTAACCGTTCTCTCTGTTGCCGACATGTTTGCCGAAGCTATCCGCCGCGTCTGCCACGACGAATCAATAAGTTCACTCTATACTATTAAATAACGATTAAACGGTGAAAATCAAGATAGTAAACAAATCACATCATCCTCTGCCGCAATATGCTACGGCGTTGTCGGCCGGCATGGATATACGTGCGAACCTCACGGAAGCAGTCGTGCTGAAGCCTATGGAACGCAAACTCATCCCGACGGGATTATACATCGCGCTGCCCGAAGGCTACGAAGCGCAGATGCGCCCACGTAGCGGTCTCGCCATCAAACACGGCATCACACTCCTTAATACCCCCGGCACTATCGACGCCGACTACCGGGGAGAAATCGGCATAATAATGATAAACCTCTCGGCCGAACCATTCATTATCAACGACGGCGAACGGATCTGCCAAATGGTAATAACCACGCACTCAAAAGTCGAATGGCAAGCGGAAGAAACGCTCGACACGACAGAACGCGGAGCAGGAGGATTCGGACATACCGGGAAGAATTAAACCGGAAAAAATTAAACAGACGGAAATGACAAATAAAATATCAAAAAGACTATTAATACTACCTATTTTTCTGACATACAGCCTGTTGTATGCTCAAAACGACGATAAGCCAAGCTTTTCGGACGAACGTAAATTCGATTATTTCTTCTACGAAGGCGTCAATCTCAAGAATGCGGAAAAATTCGATGCCTCGTACGAGATGTTTATGCACTGCCTCGATATAGATTCCACATCGTCGGCGGCCTTGTTCGAGTTGTCTTCGTATTATATCCAGATGAATCAGTCGGAAAAAGCTGTCGAACTGATGCGAAAGTGTATTAAATACTCTCCTGATAATCAGGAATATCATGCCATAATGGCGACTTTGTTTTTCAACAGCGGGATGTTTGGCGAGGCGGCCGAGGAATACGAGTATTTAATCGGGAAATCTCCCGAAAAGAACGAGCTGAACTACTATCTCGCCGAATCATACACGAGGATGGGCGAGATAGGCAAAGCCATAGAGATGTACGATGCTTTGGAAAACGGGATGGGCATCCTCGAACCTATTTCGATGGAAAAATACCGCCTGTACATGCAGTTGAAACAGCCCGAAAACGCTTTCGATGAACTGAAAAAGCTCGCCGACAAGTATCCCATGGAGGCTCGCTATCCGATAATCATAGGCGACCTGTATATCCAGCAAAACGATGTAACACAGGCGCTTACATACTACCGTAAAGCGCAGAATATTGATCCCGAATCACCATATTTGCCCGTTTCCATGGCCAATTACTACGAGAAAACAGGACAACGGGATTCGGCAAAGATTCAGATCCACGAAGCGCTGATAAACAGCCGCTTGGACGTAAACACAAAACTCAATATCCTGGCGCGTTATATCATGCAACTGCAACGTACCGAGCAGGATATCAACAGCGCAAGCGCCCTGTTCCGGACTCTGCTCGAACAGCATCCCGACGAATCGAGACTCAAACTTGCATACGGCGATTTCCTGACGACAATGAACAAATTCGATGAGGCACGCTTTCAGTATCAATTAGTTACCGAAAGTGAGCCTGACAATATCGGCGCATGGCAACAACTCCTTCGCCTGTCGTTTCAGACACAGAATATCGACGAGGTAGAACGTATCTGCCTCAAGTGCCAGGAGATTTTCCCCGATGCCATGGAATTTCGTTATTATCTCGGCATCGCTTATTTCCAAAAGGGTGATTATCAGACGGCTATCGATACATATATGGACGCTATCCCCCTGATACCTAAAGACAATCAGCCGCTTATATCTGATTTTTACGGCCAGATAGGCGACACTTATTTCAGGACTAAGCAGACGGATAAAGCCTTCGAGGCCTACGAGGAGGCTTTGAAACACAACGATAAGAATATCGTCGCACTTAACAATTACGCTTACTATCTCTCGCTTCTGAAAAGGGATATCGCTAAAGCGGAGCGTATGAGTGCGTTAGTAATAAAGATGGAACCAGATAACGCCACATACATAGATACTTACGCATGGATTTTCTTCGTCCAGGGGAATTATATCCTTGCAAAAATCTATATCGAACAGGCTATATCCAAAGACCGCACCAAAAATCCGGAACTGTTTGATCATTACGGAGATATCCTGTTTATGTCGGGCGAAAAAGACAAAGCCGTCGAGCAATGGCTCAAAGCAAAGGAGTTAGGCAAAACCGGCGTAACTTTGGACAAGAAAATCGCGGAAAAAGCGTATTTTGAAGAGACGGAAGATGAAATATTTAATAATATCGACGAGGTGAAGAATGAGACTAAAGAATGAGATTTGGAAGGTTATTTGCGGTGGCGTACTGCTGGCATTTTCGCTCTCTGCCTGCAAAACGACGAAAAGCGCAAGCGCTTCGGAACCCGAAATAATGAAGACGGAAGAAGCCCTTTTCGCCTCCGTTATCGACCGTTCTTTTCATTTCAATACCTTAAACTCGCAACTCCGCTTCCATTTCAATAACGGCCAAAAGGAAATCAGTTCAAAAGCGCAATTGAAAATGATTCGCAACGACCGCCTGCAACTGTCCGTGCAGCCGATGTTGGGCATCGAAGTCTTCCGCCTCGAAATGACATCCGACAGCATCAAGGTGCTCGACAGGATGAATAAACGCTATATGACCGACAGCTACGACCATTTGAAAGGCAATTTCAAAATTGATTTCAATTTCCGCAACCTCCAGGCCTTGATTACAAACCAAATGTTCGTCCCTAACGAAGACGAAATATCGGCGAGCCATTTCCGCCGCTTCCGTATAAATAAAAGCGACGAATCGGCGGAGTTCGCCCTTGCGGATTCCAACGGATATTATTACACTTTCACCGCAGGAAGCAATGAGAGGCTCATCTCAACCAATATCGAAAAAAGAATCGACAAAAGCGCCCTTGAATGGGATTATCGCAAATTTCAAGATATAGAAAACCGGTCGTTTCCAATGGAAATGGCAGTCAAACTACTCACCGACAGCGAAATACAAGGCGAGGCGACGTTGATTTTTTCGTCTATGGAAATCGACAAGCCCTTAAAGACAGAATTTATCATTCCGAAAGGATATGAACGAATTACGGCGGAACAACTAATCAAATCATTCGGACAAAAATGAAACCTTACATTATAATAATGTCTCTTTTCTGCCTGATTCCTGTTGTATCAGCCCAGACGGAAATAATTTCCGTCCAGGATTTGGAGCAGCAACGCAAGCAGGCTGTCGAAGATATTGAGCGTACTACCGAACTGCTGAAAGAGACGAACGCGAGCGCCAAAAACTCGCTTAACAGGCTGAACCTGTTGTCGCAACAATTGATGGCAAGGAAGAAAAATATCTCGCTCCTGCGCCAAGAATTAGCAAGCGTCAACAAAAAAATAGACAATATGAGCGTCGAAATCGACCTTTTAGACAAAGAATTGACAAAAACCAAGGAAAACTACGCCAAGTCGGTGAGTAACCAGTTTCAGGAATACCGTACTACGCAACATAAAATGCTTATAATCATGTCCGCCGAAGATATTGCTCAGTCATATCGTCGGATGCGTTATTTGCGCGAATATGCCGACTGGCAGAAAGAAGAAGCAAAACGTATCACAAGCAAACAAAACGACCTTATCGTTCGTAAGAACGAACATGAAAATCTACGGAAAGAAAAGCAAATTTTGTTCGAGCAACTCGAGAATGAGAATAAAAAATTAGCCGCCGAAGAAAAGGAACAGAAACGGGAAGTGACTGAAATCAACAAGAAAAAGAATAATCTGCAGGCGCAATTGCAGAAAAAAAAGAAAGAAGCGGATGCTTTGAATCGACGCATCGACGCTTTGATTGCCGAAGAGATCGCCTCGTCCGATAAAAACCTTCCCCCGCCGCCGGAGGCAACACCTCCTGCGAATACCGCCGCCACACCGAGCAAGAGCGAGACGGCAGAAGCGAAATCAAAGGAAACGAAAGCGCCGGCGTTAAACCGCGAGACTTTTGTGATGACCGAATCGGAACTTAAACTGTCGAAAGACTTTGCCAACAACAAAGGATTGCTGCCTTTCCCCTTAGCCGGTAAATACACAATAGTTTCGAGCTTCGGCGAGCACCAACACCAGGAACTGACCTATGTCCGAACCAATAACAACGGCATCGACATACAAACGACGGCAGGCACCGATGCGCGGGCTATATTTAAAGGCGTAATCACCCGCGTGTTTATGATGCCGGGCTTCAATAATAACGTGATTATCAGGCACGGGAACTACCTGACGGTTTACAGCAATCTGAGCCAGGTCTATGTCAAGGCGGGCGACATTGTGCAGACCCAACAACCGATAGGCAAAATCTTCACCGATGTTGAGAAAGGCAACGAGACCATCCTCCACTTCCAAATCTGGAAAGAACGCTCCAAGCTCAACCCCGAATCATGGGTGTCAGGACGATACTAAATAGCGAGTGTTAAAAAACATATCCCGCCTGCGTATAATCCGAAAATATTTCGTATGTTTGCAACTGTTTAGAGTTGAAATAAGATATTAATGAACAAAAGAGTAGTTATTACAGGCATGGGAATTTACTCATGTCTTGGGAAGAACCTCAATGATGTAAGGGATTCGCTTTATGAAGGCAAATCGGGAATAGTATTAGACCCTGTCCGTAAGACGATGGGGTTTCGTTCGGCGTTGACAGGCGGCATTGAAACGCCCGATTTGAAGGCTGTTTTGACACGTAATCAGCGTATTTTCCTGCCAGAACAGGCGAAATATGCCTATATGGCCACTGTCGAAGCCTTTGCAAATGCACGTATAGACCAGGATTTTCTCGACACGCACGAGGTCGGACTGTTTTACGGGAATGACAGCAGTGCGGATGCGGTAGTCCGTAGCATTGACATCATGCGCGAAAAGAACGATACGACGCTGATAGGTTCTGGAGCGATTTTCCAGTCTATGAACTCTACGGTGACGATGAATCTATCGTGCCTTTTCAGGTTGAAAGGGATGAATATTACCGTTTCGGCGGCCTGTGCAAGCGGTTCGCATGCCATAGGCCTTGGGTCGCTACTTATTAGGAACGGCTTACAGGATATTGTAGTCTGCGGGGGCGCGCAGGAGGTAAATCCGTATTCCGTAGGCAGTTTCGACGGCATAAGCGCCTTTTCGACACGTGAGGACGAGCCGACAAAAGCGTCGCGCCCCTTTGACCGCGACCGCGACGGATTAGTGCCGAGCGGAGGGGCGGCAACCGTCATTATCGAAGACTATGAATCGGCTATAAAGCGGAATGTGCCGATTATAGCGGAAGTGCTCGGATATGGTTTTTCGTCGAACGGCGACCATATATCTGTGCCGAATGTCGATGGGCCGGCTCGCTCGCTGAAGATGGCTATCAAAGCATCAAATATCGACATACGGCAGATAGGATATATCAATGCCCATGCGACATCTACGCCGGTCGGCGACCGCAACGAGGCGCGAGCTATAACATCGGTTTTCGGCGACTACAAACCGGAAGTGACCTCGACAAAATCGCAGACAGGCCACGAAATGTGGATGGCAGGCGCAAGCGAGATAATCTACTCAATCTTAATGATGAAAAACGACTTCATCGCCGCCAATCTCAATTTCGAACACCCCGACGAGGCCTCCGAACATCTGAATATCCCCGCCGAAAGGGTCAATAAACATTTCGACATGTTTTTGTCAAATTCATTCGGCTTCGGAGGGACAAATTCGACCCTTATAATCAGGAATTTATAACAAGACAACATGCCGAATATCAATGATTTAATTCCTCAGCGCGAACCGATGATTATGCTTGATGCCTTCTTTTGGGCGACGGATTCGGAAGCCTGTACAGGCCTGACGGTTGCCGACGACAACCTGTTTTGCGGCGAGGGATTTTTCACCGAACCCGGCCTTATTGAGCATATCGCGCAGTCGGCGTCGGCTTTTGCAGGCTATCAGGCGAAAATCGCCGGACGACCGGTGCCGATAGGATTAATCGGCGAAGTAAAGAAATTCCGGATAAATTTCCTGCCTTGTACGAACAGCAAATTGTGTACGCATTTAAGAATCATTTCCGAAGTTTTTAATGTCACGTTAATATCGGCAGAAACGAAGGTAAACGATAGCATTGCTGCCGAGGGACTTATGAAAATTTATGTCAAACAGCCATGATTAACCTTGTTGAGAAATATTACAAAATAGAATCATGCGCAAAAGAAGGCGAAGAAACGATTTTCCGTATCGCTTTAATGCCTGACTATTGCGCATATAAGGGGCATTTCCCCGGCAATCCTGTTTCGCCCGGTGTATGTAATATACAGATGATTAAGGAGTTGGCCGAAAAGGTGATAGGACTGCGGACTTTCATCGCTTATATTGCGCAATGCCGGTTTTCGGCGGTCATAACTCCTGATTTAAATCCGTTTTTGACAGTCGGATTGCTGATTTCCGGCTCGGAAAACCTGTTTAAGGTTAAGGCTTCTATTAGCGACGGCGAACAGACGTTCATGGAATTTAAGGGCGAATTAACAACAATGCTATGAAATATGCTTTCGAGAAATGGAAAAGTATGACGTTATAATAATAGGAAGCGGACTTGGCGGCTTGCAATGCGCCTATATCTTGTCGAAACACGGCATGAAGGTGTGCGTGCTTGAGAAGCATACACAACCCGGCGGTTGCCTGCAAACGTTCAGACGAGGTAATCATACGTTCGACACCGGCTTTCATTATGTCGGCGGTCTCGACGAGGGGCAAGCCCTGCATCGTCTTTTCTCCTATTTCGATTTAATGCACCTGCCATGGTTGCGAATGGACGAAAATTGCTTCGATGAGGTATTCATAGAAGGAAAATCATACAGGTTTGCCAACGGCTATGAGCGTTTTGCCGAGACATTATCGGAACAATTCCCTCATCAACATAAGAATCTGCATGATTACAGCATGTTCCTGCGCGAAATATTCGAAAATATTTTCGTCGGTTTCGGTAAGAGCGAGAGTGAAAAACATTATGTAATGTCGCTTTTCAGCCAATCAGCATACGATTTTCTTAAAAATGCCATAGATGATCCGCTGTTAATCAATGTTTTATCCGGGTCATCCATGAAAATGGAACTCAATCAGCAGACCTTGCCTTTGTATATTTTTGCGCAAATAAACAGCTCTTTTATTCAAAGCGCGTGGCGTTTGCGGGGTAACGCTTCGCAAATAACCGATTCACTGATAAAAAGTATTGAAAGCAACGGCGGGATTGTGCGCACAAACGCCGAAGTGACGCGCCTCGTCGAAGAAAATCATAAGATATCAGCAGTCGAGATCAACGTTGAAGAGCGCTTGGAAGCGAATTTTTATATTGCCGACACACATCCCGCAGTAGTTATTCCGCTTATTGACGAAGGGGTCGCTATCCGCAAGATCTATCGCAAACGCATTAATAATATGGCCAATACATTCGGAATGTTTAAAGCCAACATTGTGTTGAAAGAGAACACAGTTCCTTATCTAAACCGGAATATCTTCGTATATGAGAAAAATAATGTATGGGAATACGCTGATTATAAGCCTGAAAACATCAACGCCTGCGCCATGGTATCTTTTCGCGCTCCGGACGATGGTTCTGCTTTTGCAAGAAATATAGATATCCTGACGCCAATGTATCATCAAGAAGTTGAGCGATGGACGGATACCGTCAGCGGGCGTCGCGGCGACGATTACCTGTCGTACAAGAATCAAAAAGTAGAAGCCTGCCTCAATCTTATTTCGGGATATGTTCCCGGCCTCGCTAATCCGTCTGCCGCCATCGACAGAATATACACAAGCACCTCGCTCTCCTATCGTGATTATACCGGCGCTCCCGACGGATCGGCCTTCGGCATACGCAAAGACTGCAATCAATTGATGTCCACACTTTTATCCCCTCGCACTCCTGAACCAAACCTGTTCCTAACGGGGCAAAATTTGAACCTTCACGGTATGCTCGGCGTGTCAATGACATCATTTTTCACTTGCGCAGAAATTCTCGGAATGGACAAAGCGACTATAGGTTTGGAAATAGAAACAAAAAGTTAGGATATAAATTCGCGTTTTTAATCTTATAAAATCCGCGTTTGTAGCGTTTGATTTTCGGATTTTTGACTTTGGCGAAGACGCTGCCGCGTTTGCGCTTCACATCAGCAAGAAGTATCCGGTTTACTTTGGCGCGAACCTTCTCATATTCGAGAGGCGGTGTTTCTGTAAACAAGTCGGAATATTTGTTAATCAGATGCTTGGCTATAACGCTAATATGAAGGCCACGTCGTGCCTCCTTCATCGACAAAATTTCCGTAATACTCTCTTTATTAATGCGTTTCATCCGATTATGCCATCATATAATAAAATTTCAGACTGCAAACGTACATAAAAGAATAGAATTATCCAAATACAATAATTTTGTTTTTTAGCGCAGATTAGAGTATATTTGCAGGCGTTTTTATACAAGATATTTGATTAATGTGGATTTATTTATCATTTCTTTCGGCCTTATTTTTAGGGGTTTATGAGGTTTCAAAGAAGGCTTCGCTAAACGAAAATGCAGTCATTCCGGTGTTGTTTCTCAACACCGTTTTCGGCAGTTTGATTTTTCTTCCTCTCGCGATAGTGTCGAGTGTATGGCCTGATGTTATGCAAGGTTCGGAATTTTATCTTCCGCCGACTTCGCTGCGTGAGCACGGGCTGATATTTATTAAGGCGCTGATTGTGTTATCATCATGGATATTCAACTACTTCGCAACCAAGCACTTACCCCTGACTTTGTCAGGGCCGATAAAGGCTACTCAGCCGGTCGTCGTATTGCTCGGCGCTTTGTTGATTTTCGGCGAGCGCTTGAATTTGTTGCAGTGGATTGGGGTGCTGATGGCTTTCCTGTCGTTTTATCTGCTTTCACATTCGGGACGCAAGGAGGGCATTAACTTTCGTCACGACCGTTGGGTGTGGTTTCTTGTGATGGCTGTATTGACGGGAGCCGGGAGCGCGCTTTACGACAAGTACCTCCTACGCAGCCTCAATGTGATGATAGTGCAGTCGTGGTTCAATTTCTATCAATTCTTCACGATGTTGCCGATCCTGTTTTTTCTTTGGTATCCGCGCCGGAAACATACTACCAAATTCCATTGGTCGTGGTCTATACCTCTTATTTCCATCTTCTTAGCCATTGGTGATTTCTTATATTTCAAGGCTTTGACCGATGCGGATTCGATGATCTCAATAGTCTCAATGATACGCCGCAGCAATGTCCTTGTCGTCTTTCTTGCCGGAGCATGGATATATCACGAGAAAAACCTGAAAGCCAAGGCATTGGACTTGCTTTTAGTAGTTATCGGCATGTTTTTCCTTTATCTCGGTTCAAAATGAGGCAGTTATTATAAACTGTTAAATTATTTATTCCGATTAATGTAATTCGTATATTTATAACTATCTTTGCAGCCGATTTTCAATAGAAAAGGCATGAATATTTTAGATTTAAGCGAACAGGAAATTATACGGCGCGGCAGCCTCGAGCAATTACGCGGGCTGGGTATTGACCCTTATCCGGCGGATGAGTTTCCGGTCGATGCGTACGCCGACGGGATTAAGGCCGCTTTCCGTGATGAAGATGAGAAACGGCAGGTCTGCATAGCCGGTCGCATTATGAGCCGGCGCATTATGGGCAAGGCGTCGTTTGCCGAAATACAGGATTCGACAGGGCGTATTCAGATTTACATAACCCGCGATTCGATTTGCCCCGACGAGACTAACACCGAACTTTACAACACAGTTTTCAAAAAACTTCTCGACATAGGCGATTTCATCGGCATAAAAGGATATGTTTTCAGGACGCAGATGGGCGAGATTTCCGTCCATGCCGAGACGCTGACCGTGTTGTCGAAATCGTTGCGTCCGTTGCCCATCGTCAAAGAGAAGGACGGCGTTGTATATGACGGCTTTACCGATCCGGAGCAGCGTTATCGACAGCGCTACGTTGACCTTGTCGTCAACAGTGGCGTCAAGGATATTTTCGTCAAGCGCACAAAAGTATATAACTCCATTCGCGAATACTTCAATTCCCGCGGTTATCTCGAAGTGGAAACACCTGTCCTTCAGTCGATTCCCGGCGGAGCAGCGGCGAGGCCATTCATCACACATCATAACGCGCTCGATATCCCGCTCTATCTCCGTATCGCCGACGAATTATATCTCAAACGCCTGATAGTAGGGGGATTCGAAGGGGTATATGAGTTCTCGAAAAACTTCCGCAATGAAGGCATGGACAGGACGCACAACCCCGAATTTACGGCGATGGAAATCTATGTTGCTTACAAGGATTACGTTTGGATGATGGATTTCACGGAAAAGATGATTGAAAAAGTTTGCCTCGACGTCAACGGCGCCAACGAGGTTGAGGTTGACGGCAAAAAAATAAGTTTCAAAACCCCATTTAAACGAGTGACTATGCTGGAGGCGATAAAAGAGCACACCGGCATAG
This sequence comes from Tannerella sp., assembly GCA_031271805.1. Classification (GTDB taxonomy): domain Bacteria; phylum Bacteroidota; class Bacteroidia; order Bacteroidales; family Tannerellaceae; genus Tannerella. Next base: position 7,016 of record JAISUX010000111.1, on the reverse strand, counting down.
ACATCACCGGCATGGACGAGGCGGCTCTGCGCGAAGTTTGTAAGCGTCTTGGCATTGAGACCGACGCAACCATGGGCAAGGGCAAACTCATAGACGAGATTTTCGGCGAGAAATGCGAAGGCAACTATATCCAGCCGACATTTATAACCGACTATCCGATAGAGATGTCGCCGCTTTGCAAGCGCCACCGTAGCAATCCCGAATTGACCGAGCGCTTCGAGTTGATGGTCAACGGCAAAGAGCTTTGCAACGCCTATTCCGAACTGAATGACCCGATAGACCAGCTGGAGCGCTTCCAGGAGCAATTGCGCCTGAGCGAAAAGGGTGATGATGAGGCTATGTTCATCGACATGGATTTTGTCCGCGCGCTCGAATACGGGATGCCGCCGACAAGTGGGATGGGTATCGGCATAGACCGTTTTGTGATGCTCCTGACGGGGCAGACTACGATTCAGGAAGTGCTGTTTTTCCCGCAGATGAGGCCTGAAAAGACCGTAAAAAAAGACCCGGCAGAAAAGTACGTCGCTCTCGGAATACCGGAAGAATGGGTGCCGGCCGTACAGAAAATCGGATATGTGACAACCGACACGCTCGAAGGGGCTAACGCACAACTCTTGCGACAAGCGCTGTTCGACCTGAACAAAAAATACAACCTCGGAATAGAGTTGCCGACGCTTCAGGCGGTCGAATCATGGACTAAAAAGACGGGAAATTGAGGCTCTTTAATAAGAAAAAAAAGAATTTTCCCGGCAAGATAGCCGTAATGGGAGGCGGCAGTTGGGCGACAGCCCTTGCTAAAATCGTAATGTACTCGCAGCCCTCCATCAATTGGTATATGCGCCGCGCCGACCGCATCGACGACTTCTTAGTAATGGGGCATAATCCCGCTTATCTCTCTGACATTTCATTCGACACTTCGCGTATCAACTTCTGCGACGACATAAACCGGACAATCGAGGAATCCGACACTCTCATATTTGCGACGCCCTCGCCTTATTTGAAGGAGCATCTCGCAAAAGTGACCGTCCCTCTCGTCGGGAAGCACATAATTACGGCGATAAAAGGCATCGTCCCGGACGAAAACATGCTCGTAAACGAGTATTTCTCGCATCACTACGGCGTTGATCCGCGCAATATTATCGTCATAGCCGGCGCTTGCCATGCTGAGGAAATAGCGATGGAACACCTCTCGTACCTGACAATCGTATGCCGCGACATCAAAAAGGCGAACCTGTTGTCGGAAAAGGTTTTCCGCACCCCCTATTTGAAAAGTTCGAGCAGCCGCGACATAACCGGTCTCGAATACGTATCGACGCTTAAAAATATCTACGCCATTGTTGCAGGTATATGCAACGGGCTGAAGTACGGCGACAACTTCCAGTCGGTCTATATCCCGAATGCCTTCGACGAGATGGTGCGTTTCCTCAACGTCGTGCACCCTGTCCGCCGCAACATCACCAGCGCCGCCTATTTGAGCGATCTGTTGGTGACATCTTACTCCACGTTCAGTCGCAACCGTATGTTCGGCAAAATGATAGGTGAAGGTTACAGCGTTAACATCGCCAAAATCGAACTCGGGATGGTCGCCGAAGGTTATTACGCCACTAAGTGCATCCACGAGATAAACGAACGCTACAAGGTTGACATGCCCATATTGAACGCCCTTTACGCGATCCTTTACGAGCGCAAGCCGGCGACGGCGCAAATCAAGACGATTACCGAAATTTTTAAATAAAAGAGTATGAAGAATATAGGATTAAACATTGAAAAGGCTCTCGGAGCCGTGACTAAGAAACAGATTGAAGCTCTCGAACCGAAAGTAAAAAAGAGCTTGGAAGCATTACACAACGGCACCGGCAAGGGAAGCGATTTCCTCGGCTGGCTACATCTGCCGTCGTCCATAAAAGACGCGGATTTCAAAGAAATCGAGAAGGCGGCGGCCAAGTTGCGCCGTTGCAAATACGTGGTAGTAATCGGAATCGGAGGCAGTTACCTCGGCACAAAGGCCGTAGTCGAAGCTCTTAACAGCAGTTTCGATTGGCTGCAGGCCTCAAGGCGCAAGAATCCGGTCTTACTATATGCCGGGCACAATATCGGCGAGGATTATCTTACCGAATTGAGAGAATTGCTTGACTGGAAGAAATTCGGCATCATAAACATCTCCAAATCCGGCACTACAACAGAGCCGGCAATTGCTTTCCGCGTCTTGAAAAAGCTGCTTGAGAAGAATATCGGGAAGGATGAGGCTAAGGAGTACATCGTTGCAGTGACCGATAAGTCACGAGGCGCACTGCGTTCGTTGGCCGAAAAGGAGGGCTATAAAACCTTTGTCATTCCCGACGATGTCGGCGGCCGTTACTCGGTGCTGACGCCTGTCGGCCTGCTGCCCATAGCCGTTGCAGGGATAAATATCCGCGAACTCGTGAAGGGCGCCGCCGACTTTGAGAAAGCGACGGACATATCCGTTCCTTTTGAAAAGAACATCGCCGCTATCTACGCCGCAACCCGCAATGCTCTCTACAACAAGGGCATGAAGGTTGAGATCCTCGCTAATTTCCATCCCAAACTCCACTACATCGGCGAGTGGTGGAAGCAGCTCTACGGCGAAAGCGAGGGTAAGGATAATAAGGGCGTCTTCCCCGCTTCGGTCGATTTTACTACCGACCTTCACTCTATGGGGCAATGGATCCAGCAAGGCGAGCGTATCATCTTCGAGACGGTGATCTCGGTCGAGAAGCCCGACAGCCGCCTCTCCGTACCGACGGACAGGGCTGACCTGGACGGCTTAAATTTCCTCGCCGGCAAACGCATCGACGAAGTAAACAAGATGGCAGAACTCGGCACCTGCCTCGCCCATGTTGACGGCGGGGTGCCGAACATTAAAATCACGCTGCCTGCTTTGAATGCTTATTATATCGGCCAGTTGTTCTATTTCTTCGAGAAGGCTTGCGGTATAAGCGGCTATGTCCTTGGCGTCAACCCCTTCGACCAGCCAGGCGTGGAGGCCTACAAGAAGAACATGTTCGCCCTCTTGAACAAACCGGGATATGAGGCCGAGAGCAAGGCTATCAGGGCAAAGTTATAAGCGTTTGCGCAAGGCGGCATAGCCTTTGCCGAGGATTACCGGCCCTGCCACCCCGGCTGTGATTACTATTGCGGCGGAGAGGAGGAAGCCTAAGCCGGCGGCGAAGGGGAGTTTTAAGAGCAAGGCTTTAGCGAAGCCCTCGAAGATGGTATGAAACAGATATATTGTATAGGTATAAGCCGACAGCCGGAGAAGTTGCCGGCTTATCTTTTTTGTGCGCTCGCTTATGAGGCGGGAGATAAGGATTACGGAATAGCAGGCTGTCAGGGCCAGGGCGAGGCTTACTAACGAGGCGAAGATGCCGGAGAAAGCCGGTTGATAATAGTACAAAACCGCAAACACTACGGCGGCGGATATAAGGGCGGCGGCGGGTGGGAGGCGGAGGAGGCGGCGGCGGATAGCCTGCTCGCGGAAGGTGATGCAGCCTGATACGAAATAGAAGAGATGGATTCTGAATTGCTCGATACAGAACGCATCCGTCAGGCTGAAGGGCGCCAATTGCGCTATCAAAGAAGCGGCAAATAGGGTGTTCAACAGATAATCCTTGCGGAAGAACGGGATTATGAGGAAGATGAGGAAAAGGGTGTAGATGAACCACAGGAAATATCCGGCCGAGGGGAGGTAGAAGATTGAAAGGAAGTCGCGCCATGAGACCGGGTTCTCGACATACATATATCTTTCCGTCAGTATCTTAATCGAGATAATAAGTACTGAAATGAGGAAATAGGGAATGAGCAGGCGCTTGGTTTTTTTCATCACGAAGTCGCCGTATTTGAGGGGTTTCAGGGTCGCGCGGTAGAGGTAGCCGCTAAGGTACATGAAGAGCGGCATGTGGAAGGAGTAGATGACGCCGGTGAGCGTCTTGTACCAGGCGGGGGAGTTGGCCGGCGAGTAGTGCCCGAGGACGACCAAGAGGATGCAGATGGCCTTGGCTATGTCAATTGTTCTGAGCCGCATCGGTTTCATCGGATTTCATCTCGCTTAATTTAAGCTCGTAGAAGATTATTCCCATTATCATCATCGCCACAAAGCCGCCTTGGGCGATGAAGGTGGAGCCGGTGGTGCCTTCGATGGCGAAGAAGCCGACTATGAGCATGACTATGATACAGGCTTGGGTATCGGTGCCGGCCTTGTAGGCGCGTACGACTTTGCGGATGATATGCGCCCAGAACATCAGGAAGAGCGCGATACCGACGTAGCCAAACTGGGCGAGGCAGGGGTAATAGGTGTCGGAGATGAACTTGGGGAAGCTCTTGCTGAGGCCATAGACGTTGTTGATGCCGTAGTCGCTGTAGAGGTCGGAGTAGTATTCGGCCGAGGAGTAGGTGGCATAGCTTGCGAAGCCGCTTCCGAAGGGGAAATAGTCCTGGAGTATCTCCGGCATTTTGTAGTATAGCACGGCGCGGGCTATCATGTCCTTGTCCGCGTCGCCCATAATGGCCTGGAAGAAGTAGAGGGAGATTTTGTCCCATGCCACTACGGCCATCACGGCTATCATGCACAAAATAATCATGACGTTGCGGAAATTCAACCTGAAACGGTTCTCGCCCGAAAAGAAGAATATCATGAATACGGACATGGCGAAGAAGCCGTAGAACTTGGATTTGCTGCTGAAAATGCCTATCGAGAGGAGCAGCAGGAAGATGATCTTGTCGCGCATCTTAAATTCGCTCCCGTAGAGGTAGCAGATAGAAACTATAGTGACGGCTATCCCGTAGTAAGCGTTATGCTCCATTGTAAGCTCGAAGATCCTCGGATAAGCTACCGACGCCAGGCCCAGGGGGAGCAGGAAAACGATCCATATAAGCAGCGATACCTGGCGGAGGAGCTTCTTGTGCGGCTCTCCGAAGCAAGGCTTCAATTGGTAGGCGCAAAAGAAGGCCAAGTAAGGCTTGAGTTGGATCACCGTATCGCTGAATATCGCCTTCGGCGAGTTGCTCCCGATAATGACGGAATAGACCGCATAGAAGAGGAAGACAAGCAAGGTGATGAGGAAAATCTTGTTGAACTTCCAGTCCTTGGAATATATCATTGCATAGAAAAACAACACAAAAAGAGCCGTGGCGCAGATCTCGTCGGTGAAGCTGAACCCTATCATTTTGTAGAGCAGGATAACGAAAAAGAGGGCAAAGACAAGTATTGCCAGGAGATAGTCGTTTATTTTGCTTTGTATCATGAGTCCTTTCAATTCAATTTCACTTATAACGCGCAAATTTGAGATTTATTATAATAAAAACCCGTCCCCCGCGTTAAATACATATACAAAAAACTTATGCGACGATTAATAAAACAACTCATGCCCCCCTTCGCGAGGGCGTTTTACAACGATTTACGCCAGCAATATTACCTGCTGCGCGGCAGGCGGAAAAAGCAACTCCTCGTCCGCTACCTAAGAGAAAAGCCCCGGCTTAGCGCCGAAGAAAGCCAAGTCCTCGAATACCTCCTCAGCCACAAACGCCCCTCCGTATTCCCCTACCAATACAGCCTCAAATATAAGCCCGAGGAGATAGAAATCCTCTACGACAGAGGCAGAAAACTCTACTACACCCACCTCTTCGGCGGCCTCAGGCTCTATTTCAAGCGCAAGATGACCCCACGGAGCTGCGCCCGATATATCTCCTCGATAATCTCCGAGCAAGACCCCGCATCGCCCCACTGCTACCTCTCGGACGACTTCATAGTCGAAGACCACAGCACCGTAGTTGACGCCGGCGCCGCCGAAGGATACTTCGCCCTCAGCGTCATCAACCAATCCGACCGCCTCTACCTCTTCGAACCCGACGAAGAATGGCAAGAAGCCCTCCAAGCCACCTTCGAGCCATGGCAAAACAAGGTGACAATAGTCGGGAAGTTCATTTCCGACCGCACCCACGGCTCCTACATCACCCTCGACGACTACTTCGCCCCCCTCCCCCCCCCGAACTTCATCAAAGCCGACATCGAAGGCTATGAAGCCAAGCTGCTCGCCGGAGCCACCCAAACAATCAACCGCTCCTCCGGCCTCTCCCTCGCCCTCTGCACCTACCACAACCAGGCCGACTTCGACCTCCTCTCCCAACTCCTCTTGCAGCACTCCTTCCTCCTCACCCCCTCCCCCGGCTACATCTTCCTCTACCCCGACAAAACCCTGGAAGCCCCCTACCTCCGCCGAGGCATCCTCCGCGCCGCCAAGCTCTAACCTACCCCCTTCCGGGACTTCCCGCAGACTTTCCGGGACTTCCCGCAGACTTTCCGGGACTCCCCGCAGACTTTCCGGGACTCCCCGCAGACTTTCCGGGACTCCCCGCAAAAACTCCGGGACTCCCCGCAAAAACTCCGGGACTCCCCGCAAAAACTCCGGGACTCCCCGCAAAAGCTCCGGGACTCCCCGCAGAAGCTCCGGGACTCCCCGCAAAAGCTCCGGGACTCCCCGCAAAAACTCCGGGACTCCCCGCAGACTTTCCGGGACTCCCCGCAGAAAATGCTTATAATCAAAAACGGCCGCCTTTTTGCAGAAGACGACCGTTTTTTTTTATTAATAATAAAGTTTAGGTTATTAATCCCTTTTAGGCGGCGCAAAAGAAATAAAATTCGTCGCCGGGCTCCAACATTCGGCAGAAGCGGTATATTCCGTACCGACCCAGTTCTGGCGGCCGCGAACGATACCGGTGCGGCTGGTGGTATAAGCCGTCATACCGTACTGGCCGTTGTTGTGCGCTTTCGGGTTGTCGATAACCCAAATCCAACTGTTATAGTACGTCCCGGTGCCTTTGGCAATCTGCACAACATCGTCGATCGCCATACGGCAATGCTTCGTATCGGTATAATCGCTGTGCACGCGAGGCAAGGCAATCTCATAATCCCAGCACACATAGCCGTTGTTGGCCGCCTGTCCGCCGCCGTCGTCTATGGTTTTCTTCGTAACCATCACGTCGGGAATGCTCGTAGTGTG
>JAISUX010000132.1 GCA_031271805.1 Tannerella sp. | reverse complement strand
CGACCCCCTGCTCCCAAAGCAGGTGCGCTAACCGGACTGCGCTACACCCCGTACTTTTGCGGGCGCAAAGGTATGGATAAAAAAAATAATAAACAAATTTGTCGCCGTTTTTTTTCTTAATTAATTATTTAATCTACTTATATTCAATTAAATAACGTTAGAGGGGGGGCAAAATTCTCTGTCAGTTACTCTTTTGAGATTTCGAAAGATATTGTTTCGCCTTTTGCGTCGCCGGTAGGGATTGCTATTACTGTTTGCATCGTTGAACTGTTGTATGAGCAGTATTTCCCGCTATACCGGCCATTTAATTCGAGTGTTATTCCGGATAGTTTCTGTGTTGGTTCGGCGACCGACAATTTATGCTTGGAGCCGAGGTTTTCGAGCATGATTATGCACGGAGTCCCGGCTGCGAGGACGTTGTCGGTCGAGATTCTCAACGATGAAGGTGCGAAAAACACTGCCTGGATGAGGTTTTCAGCCGCTATTGCATGAGTTTTTTCGCTCTGTTCGAGGATGCTGATTCCGGACGTTTCGATGTCGGCAGTCCAATTATCTTTGCCGATGTCGGGGAAAATCATATAGGCGTAGGAGGCGTTTTGAGGCTTTACGCCGTGATTTATCCACAATCCGAACACATCTTTTTCGACCGTCTCAGGGCTTAACACTTGCGCAACTAACTGCCAGCTGCCTGTCGCATTGCCGCTTTTAGTATTGAGTAAGGCCTTGCCGAGTATGTGATATGCCATGCCGTCATGATAAATCGCCTGACCTTCAGCTGTTTGTCGGGTATAGATATCCCCTTTGCGACGTTTTTGCTCAATGGATGTTGTTATTTCGTATTTTTCGTCGCTACGAATGTCGCTCCCAATGCAAACAACGGCTTTTTCGGTGAAGAAATACGATTTCTTTGCATAAATGCCGGTGTCATTTGCAATTATGGTCGATATGCCTGTACGTTCGCCCGAAATACCTCCGATGAAATCGTCGTTATTACGATAATATTTGCTCATTATGACGCCAGGGAACATCGAATCGGTGTAGCAGCAAGTAACACCCGGCAGCAGTGACCACTCCCAAACAGGGAAAATGTCGCTGTATTCGTCGCCATCGCGATAGATAAAGAGGCTTCCATCGCCGAGATAGCGTCCGAGGAGATTCTCATAATTGATGATTTCGGCGCCGATGGTACGGACGGAACTCATTTTCAATCCGGCGCCCCAACTTTTAGTACGGTATATGCCATAGTCGGAATAGTTGAAGAAACGGTAACCGGTCAAGTCGTTATCAGGCGTCGAAGCTAAAACATTGCGTTCGAGCGCTTTACGGTATTCGTCGGCTCTTTCGGGATCAGCGACAATCATGTGCGACAGAGCCGTACCCAAGCCTTTAGCCTTTGAACTTTGGGCGTTGGGAGTGAATTGTCGCCCGCATGAACCGACATCCATATAGCCTTTCCAGCATGTCCATTGCAGTCCGCCGAGCAAATAATTCCTGATGACGTCGATCTGTTCCTGCGACAACGCATACGCCGTGCCGCGAAAGACCCTTGCCCAGTAAGACTGTGAAGTGGCGTATGACAAGCCGTAGTTCCCGAACTGTTGTTGCGGTCCGTGCTGGTGGAAACTCATGTCCGGACGAATACCCTCGCCGTTTTGGCTGACAGTCAGCTCTTTGAGTATATAGTCGCGAGCTTCGAGGAACAGTTTTTCGTCCTTTTGCAGAATGGCGCGAACGAGTACGTTTTCGGCGAGCCATGCGCTGTTTTGCCCCGTCATGCCGAACTTCGCATTCGACATGTATTTTATGGCCTCGTTGTATTCCCACTTGCTCAATTCGTTTTCGATAAGAAGAAAGAGCATTCCGAGGGTTTTGGGCACTCCGATTTGATTGTACCACCAGTTTGTACAGACGAATTTACCGTCAAAGAAATATTTCATTCCGCGATGAATCTGCGATGAAACAGTCTTTTTGCGGTAAAACGCCGAAGCCTTGTCGCAATATGCCGTTGCCATGGCTGTCAGGCGGCTTGCGTGAGCGCCCGGATCCCAAAGGCTACGTCCTGTGTCCTGGTAATTCAAATCGTTCCACGAGCCGTCCGGCAGTTGAGTTTCGATGTATTGGCGGACTGTTTCGTCCGACGATTTGTTGCGCCCGCCGGTGCGAAAGTCATTCACAGCATCATACCGATCCGAGTGGTTCAGTTCGAGGATATTGCGTTTGACAGTCTGCATGTCCTTCGTGCCGGCCGTGCAAATAACAACCGGAAGGATTAATAGAAAAATTGATAACCTCATGGTTTACAGGTTTTTCAACGCTTTATATCTCAACAATGCTTCGATGTAATAATAATCGGCGTATGTCAGCGGGACGTCAACTTCCGATTTACCCGGGAGGCTGCCAATCGAATGTTTCAGGATAAAATTGCCGTTTGTACCTTTTTCTGCGAAATATTCGGGTGAAGAAAGGGTGCGGATTTGTTTTTCGGCGACGGCGAGATATTTGTCGGCCAATTCTTTATCAACATATTGGCTCAACTCAATGAGCGCCGAGCAGATGATAGCTCCGGCCGATGCGTCGCGCAGGGCATTGGGTATTTCAGGTGCGTCGAAGTCCCAGTACGGGATTTTGTCTTCCGGCAAGCGTGGGTGGTTGATGATGAAACCGGCGATATTTTTGGCCTGTTCGAGATAGGCGGGATTCTTTGTCGTGCGGTACATCACTGTGTATCCGTACAATCCCCATGCCTGTCCGCGTCCCCATGCCGATGCGTCGCTGTAGCCCTGATGTGTATTTTTCTTCTCGACCTGTCCGGTGATAGTGTCGTACGAAACGACGTGGTAGGAACTGTAATCGGGGCGGAAATGATTTTTGATAGTCACGTCGGAGTGTGAGGTGCAGATATCTTTGAATTTGGAATCGCCCGATGCTTTCGACGCCCACATCAGAAATTCTAAGTTCATCATGTTGTCGATGATGACGGGGAACTGCCATTTGGCGTTGGAATTCCATGATTTGATGCAGCCAATCATGGGATTATAGCGTGTAATCAGCGATTCGGCGCCGTTGAGCAACACAGACTTGTAGGCTTCGTTGTCGGTCAGGCGGTATCCATTGCCGTAACTGCAATAAAGCATGAAACCAAGGTCGTGTGTTCCCGTGTTATACTGCTCTTTATCAATACGTTCGGTGAATAATTGCGCATCTTTCTTGAAATTTTCGTCATCTGTGTATTCGTAGAGATACCAAAGTGTGCCAGGCATAAAACCGCTGCACCACCAGTCGGAGTTGCTTGTGATTAGTTTGCCGTCGGCGTCGATGGTGCGTGGGAGTTTGCCGTCCTGCGACCTTAGAGATTCGGCCATCAGGCGATACTGCTCGGCCGAGCGCTCAAGTCTGTCGGCTATCAATGAACCAATTGATTTTTCATTGGTGCACGAACAAGCGACCAATGCAATAACACTTGCAAAAAAGATTTTTTGTAACTTCATAGTTAAATATTTTAATTAGTAAAAAATTATTCTTATTTCGTTTTCGTAAAAGTGAATGAATATGAGCCTGAGATTTTAGGATTCATGATGACCATTCGTATGCGGGTCAGGTCGTCCGGCCAATAGCGTTTCAGGCCATTGTCGGTGATCTTTATCGGCTCTATTTCAGGCTTTAAGATCTTGGAATCGTATGTCATGACAAGATTAAAGCCGTCGCCTTCGAATTTTAGCAAGCCCGGTTTGACAATGCTTACTTTGCAGTAAGTCAGCAAGTTGGAACTCGTTGTTTTGTCGCTGACTTCTTTCAGCTGATATTTGTCGCTGATAGTGAAGCTCTTGCCGCGTTTGAGGGTATAACTACGTACCCAGCTTTTGACTTTTGCCGCTTCGGGATAGGCTGCGGCGATGTCGGTAGAGTAGAACACAGTGCTTGAGTTCGCCTTGAACGACGAGTTATTGGCTTTGTATTCTTCCCCGTTCATCTGGTCTATTCCATTGATAACAGGCAAGTTATGATATCCGGATTGCATGGTCCATATTTCGTAGCGTCGGGAGCTGAAGGTTTTTGCCACGTAGGTTTCGCGTCCGGCGTCCACGAGGCAAGGTTTGCCGTCGAAATACATCAGGCAAGTGCCGATGTCGTTATGATTATGGCTTTCGTTGTTGAATCCGCCTTTAGCGCCGAAGAAGAAGCCGTCGATAGAACCGCCCTTGTCGCGTCCGCCGGCGATGTCGGTCTCCGGAAACCAAAAATCGGCAACGAGAGCCTCGGCTTTATCGGCCTTTTGTATCTCATCTATCAGCTTCAATCCGCGGAGTTGTGAGCCTATTTTGCCGCCGAGCGGTCGTGTTCCCCATTTATTGAGGTCGGCCAAGTATGCGCCGAATTTCCACATCACCGGGTCGTTAATAGCCTTTCCATAGAGATAAACCGTAGCGCCCGAACCGCCGGTTTTGGCATCGGCATCGGCAAAATTGATGAAATAAGGGGCGTGGATATTTACCTGGTAGAAATATTTGCCTATGTTTTGAACTAACTGATTATCAAATACATCAAACTTGCCGGATGTTGCATTTTTCATTATTTCGAGGATTTCGTAGAGGTATGCGCCTGCCGCCCCCCAGTACGACGGTCCTTCGTCGCAGCCGCCGTCGTCGGGATAGCCGTTGAGGAACTTGTCGGTTGACCTCAAGACCTTATCCACACGTGCGCTAAGGCGTTGTTGGTCGTCTTCAACAAGCAGGTAACTCGTTAGCATATTGAAATTGACCCATGGGTTCCAGTTGTTTGGGCGTCCGCCTTTAAATCCCTGATAACCAAAATCATTACGTATAAAATACGGTTCAAGGGATTTTCTCAACAACTCTTGTTTCAGCCGTTGTGCGATAAGCGGGTGCACCTTGTCGAACTCATCTTTGAACAGGTACAGGGTCCATGACAGGTTGTTTGTAACCTCCCCGACGCCAAGGTCGATAGTAGGGTCATTGATATCCGGCAGTCCCGAACCGGCTTTTTGCGGGCTGAGGTGAGCCGACCAACCCCACCATGTTTGTTCGCTGTAATACCATACTGCATTGATTATCTGGTCTATAAAGCGGCCTTTTCCTTCGGCTAATTCACCCATAACTAAAGAAATAAGGGCGTTACTGCAAGCGGCATAAGCCTCCTGGCGGCGTTCGCCCGAACGGATAAACTCAAGATAATCAGTGGCTTTAACCACCGGCCAGTCGTAGTCCAAGTATTTTTCGGCCTGCTCGATATACGAGCTGACGATGTTTTTCGGCACCGTCGCCCAGAAAGCCCGGTCTTTGTAGGTCGGTATTTCTTTCCAGGCATTAGCCTTGGACAGCACTCCGGCGAGGTTGATAGCCTTTGCCTCGTTTTCTAAAATATTGCGTTCCTTGATTGGCGGTTGTGCGGTAAGGAACTGGCTTGCAAAAAACAATACGATTGATAAGGGAAATAAGCGTTTCATAGGAATAATTTTGATTTTAAATTGTTGAATATGAGATTATTGTAATGAACGGAGTTGTATGATTATTGTGCTTTTACCGCCTTTTATCGTCCATGCGGGAATACGCAGTTCGACCCGTTTGAGGCCTTTGATTTGCTTGTCGAGAGCCATAGGGGCGGGGTCGAGAGAGACGACGGAAAGAGCTAAGTCAGGATGAGATATATTTTTGATCTCCAACATTTTGTTATCCTGATGAAGTATTGCGCCGTCGTTTATAAGTTCGACCCAGGCTGTTGTCATCAGTTGCCAGGTTATGAGATCGGTTTCGGGAGAGGTTTCGATTTCATCGGTGATCATCAGTGATACTGGGCTGTCTTTCTTGAATTTGCGGATAGCTTTTTTCAGCGTTGTTCCGTAGGGTGCGGTAATGTCGAAGATAGCTTCCGGTTTGTCTCCTTCGATTACTTCGACGAGTGTTGCCTGTCCGTTATTGACATGCAGTTGATTATTAACCGTCAGAGTGCTGTGTCCGTAATTATTTTTAGTCAGGAGTGTCCATCGCTGACTGTTCTGTGCGCTGCTCCAGAGGTCGAATCCGGTCTGTTCCAAGGTGTTATAGTCCTGGTTTCCGGGGTCTATAACCCATCTTACGCCGTTGATTTCAAAGATAAATGAGCCTGCGTCCATGTTTCCGTGGCTTGTGGTGGCGCGGCCGCCTTTGCCGCCGAAATAGTATCCGTTGTCGCCGGTGAAGATAGCAATAGGATTGTGGCCTCGTCCGTACCATATTGAGGGCACTTCTACTCCCGGTTTTTCCTTATACTGTGATAACCAGACAAGTGCGGCGCCGCCGAGGCGAGGCAGTCGGCCGAATGATTCGGGTGGCGCCAGAAGCCGTTCTTTCTCGAAGAAGGCTTTGTTGCCCGTTTTTGTGCCGAACCATGCGAGGGTGATGTCGGCATATCCGTTTTCGTCGCCGCGGTGGTCGCCACAGTCGGCGTAGTTGTAGAACATTCCGGAAGGCGCTTCGCTCATGACGCGAAACATGGCGCTTTCCATATATCCTTTGTGTTTTGTGTGTCCGAAATCTGTGCCGAAAGCGCTTTCGAGCATAGCGCAGGTGATGACGGAAAAGCCTGTGCCATAGCCCCAGTAAGTCGCTCCTTCGGGATAGACGCCGTCGGGCAGATACGAAGCCAAAGCGCTTGGGATGCCGTCGAGGGCGCGTTTGATGGTCTTGGCTGCCAATTCGGGAGCTTTCTCGGCGACGGCTATCGAGGCCGCGACCATACCGCCGTTGCAAACCTGATTCCAGTTATTGCCGCCATAAGCCCAGTGTGCGTTATTCTTTTCGTCCTCCCAGCTGGGATTAATGCCTTTCTCTATCAGCGCATTAATAGCCAGGTCTATAGTGGAAGCAGGCAGTTTGTCGTAGCCCCAATCAACAGCCAGCGCTACGGCCATCGACATCTCTGCGACGTCAAGGTAGTGCGACGGGTTCCAATCCGAAAACTTGCAAACGGCAATAACCTCATTGTTAAGCCTGTCTAACATCCGCGGGTCTTTGTCCATGCGGTAAACCATACCGAGCATATTGATACGGTAGAGCGCTTCGCGCGAGACGGACAGAAGCCTGCGTCCCGTTACAATACGTTGGAGGTAAGGCTTGTCAAGGATTTTCTCAGCATTGAGTTTGACAGCTTCATAATAGTTTTTTATAGCAGGGTCGGATTTGATTTTTTTCCTGACCTCGCTTTCGATGGAGGAGTTAAGCACTAACCTGGGATGCGATTTCCGCAGGTTTTTCTTCAAATATGAAACCGACATAGGGTTGTCGAGTTTCGGAAAGTTCTCTTCTTGTTGGGCGAATAAACTGCCTGATAAACAGGTGATTAGCAATAAAATAAAAGTACGTTTCATGATTAAAAATGATTAAATTAATATTCTACGACACGTCAAAGATAATAAAAAAGCGGTACTTTAGCAACGAAATACCTTAAAAATTACAAACTTATAGAAAAATCACTAACTATTTCATAATCATAAAAAGTTGATGAAAAAAGATAGCCTCTCGCGGGGAGAGACTATCTTTAAAAATAAGACGATGCTGTTTATTTTTCTACGGGAGAAAAGACTTCCATGACAACAGCGCGGTCGCGGATGACAAACGTCTCGTTGGCGGTGTATGAGCCGTTGCTGTTCGTAACGGTGTAATTAACGACTATACCGTTGCGATCTTTGTTGCTCCATGCTTCATACTCGCCGATTTTGAACTGTTTGAACTCGCCCGAACCGGACACTGTGTAGTCCACGCCGGCCGGAGCCGACACCGTGCAACTGTTGCCGCTGAAAGTGAACAGTAGCGACAGCACGCCGGAAAAGATGTTGGACTGGAAGTTAATCGACGCCGACACCTGATTACGAGCTGTGGTAGTCAGCTTCGTATTCATGCTGTTTTCAACATACTTGGGTGTGTATGTTGTCGTTTCGACTGTCGCGCCCGAAGGGTCTTTTACGCTGCTTGAGCCGAAGAGCAAGTAATTACCGTGATACTCGTTAATATACTTGATTGCAAACAGGGTAAAGTTCTTCGACAGCAGGATAGTATCCACATCCGACGAGCCGGTTATCCGCATCGGGACTACGTAGGTGTTCTTTATTGCGAGCGGGTCGTTAAAGAAAGCGTCGGTAAGCTGTACTTCCACGCCTCCGTTATACTCTCCTTTGGCAATAACGATCCTGTCGGACGACGAGAGGTTGTAGTAACTTGAGGGAAGCGGTTTCACTTCGTCGCCATCGCTTGTAAACAGCAGGTTGCGGCACAGGCTCTCGTCAACAGTGACACTGAACGCCCTCTCTTTCGTGTTCTCGTAAACGCCGCCCATGGCTGCCGAGATGACAAATTTATGGGCGTTGTCGTTAGAGTTGTCGGTCCAGTCATCGCCGAGTATAAGCGTTCTCACGGGATACTGATAGGGGAAATACCCGGAGGTATATTCATAGTCCTCAAATTCCCGATTGAAATTACTGCATGCCCCAAAAGCGAATACAGCGCTTGTTATTAATGATATCTTAAATATTCTTTTCATAATCTGTTATGAATTTTAAATTAATACTAAATTACCAACCGGCATTTTGTTCAAGACCGTCGAACTTAAGGATTTCGGTATAGGGTACCGGTCCGTAGTACATATAGTTCTGATAAGCTCGTCCTTCAACATCTCGGTATGTATATGACGGGGTGTTGTCGGCTCCATACGTGATGACGACGCCGCGTGCAGGTTGCGCTATATCGGCTTTCCAGCGACGTATGTCCCAGAAACGGTGGCTCTCGAAGCACAGTTCTATTCTCCTCTCGTTACGTATAAGTTCGCGCATGGCTTCCTTAGTAGTAACGGATTCGAGATATTCGTCAGGTTGAGCTATACCGCCGCGTTTGCGAAGAGCGGCGATGACATCCTTGGCAGTGAAACCTATCGGTGAAGTCGTCGGTCCCCATACCTCATTGGCAGCCTCGGCATAGTTGAGGAACAACTCCGTGCGACGGATATGTATAGGAATATGCTGCTGTGTAGATTGCGCCGAGGGGTTCGGATTAGCTTCTTCGCGCAACAGCTTCTTCATGTAATATCCTGTCCTTGTGGATGTTGTGGTAGCCTCAAGCCCGTCGTTGGTAGCGCCTGTGCCCTGTCCGGTTTTGATAACCCTGCTTTTGTAGGTCATGCCATCGTAGATGATATAGGCGCTAAGACGTGGGTCGCGGTCGGCGTATGGATTCGAGGGGTCGTAGTCCGATTTCGAATCGCTGATAGGATAGCCGTTCTTCATCGGGAAAGCGTCAACGAGGTTCTGTGTCGGGTTGATGCGTCCGCTGCCGTACAGTCCCGGAGGGAAATGGCTGGTTTCCCAGGTGTTGTTGGTAACATACGGACGGCGCCATACGATCTCGTAATTGTCCTGGTTGTCGCCGGAGGTGATGATACCCGACGAAATCTGGGCGCCAAGGTAGAACAGATAGCCTGTTGATTCGAGTTTGCTCAAGTCTATCAGTTCGGCGTTGCTTCTTGCCGCTGTTTCCCACAGTGAAGCGTCATTATTGGTATTGAACGCCGGGCTTGCGGCAAGCAATGCAAGACGTCCTTTGAACGCTCTCACCACATTGCCGTCAACGCGCTGGCGGTTGATATTACCCATAACGTAGTTGTAGGAATAGACTTTCGTCACTTCGCTGAAGCCGCTCGGCACCGAAGACTGGTCTCCGAAAGCGGCTGGCAGATAGGTGAGCGCCTTGTCGAAATCGCTGTTTATAGCCTGCACCGATTCGGTGAAACTTTTACGCGGGGCGTTCATCTCATCTTCCGTAATCACATCGTCAAAAATCTGGATACCCAGCATCTGACCTGAAGAAGCGCCCGGCCCGGCATGGTTACGAAGCAGGAAATACCTCAGTATTCCACGCATAGCATAAGCCTCGCCGGTAAGCCTGCGGATATAGAGATTCTGTATTTCAAGATCGCTCGGCTTCCAGGGCACATCGTTGACGATGGTAAGGAAGTGGTTGATATACAGGATGCCGCGGTTACAGTTAGTCCACATGTTCTGCGGGTCGTAGTTCGAAGCCCACTGTCCTGTAGCCATGTTGAGATATGAACTGGCGAAGTCGTTGGTAACGGCGTCGTCGGTCGCCGGCTCGTCGAAACGATAATCGTTGGTAGGAATCAGCGTATAAGCCGTTATCAGCAGCCCTTCGGCGAAAGACGGGTCGTCGTAAACGCGCTCGAACGTGCTGTGATTATCGTCATTCGGTTCCAAACTCCATTCGCATCCGCCCAGTAAAGCGACGGATATCAAAGATGTTAAAAATATTCTAAGTCCTTTCATACATTTAAAATTTAGCTTTTAGAGTAACTGTATAAGTGCGATAGTAAGGCTCGGCTCCGACTACGAGGTCGCGATCGCGCAGGTTAGCTGCGAACTGTACTAAGTCGGTAGCGTTGAGGCATATATCCAAGCCTTTCATAAACATGTAATTGCATATATATTTCGGTACGCTGTAGTTCAGCTGAACGCGGCGGATATTGAAGAAGTCGTTGCTGTAGAGCCAGAACGACGAGCGCCGGAGGTTGTTGCTGTTAGCTACCGATGATATACGCGGGTACTTGGCTGTGGAAGCCGTTTCGGGCGTCCACGATTCGCGTGCCAGAACGGAATATTTGTCGTTTGCATCCATCCAGTAATATGTGCTTTCGCGGAAATACTTGGCGCCCTGCTCTCCGTTGCCGATCACGAACAGGGTGAAGTCTTTGTACGAAAGGCGCAGTTCGACACCTTGCGACCACGGAGCCTGCCAGCGACGCAGAAAGACCTCGTCCTGGGCGTTGATCACGCCGTCGTTGTTCTGGTCTTTATACTTGATGTCGCCCGGAAGCACGGTGCCGTAAGTCTGGCTTGGACTGGAGGCTATATCGGCTTCGTCCTTGAAAAATCCGATAGCTTCGAGGCCGAAAGTAGCATCCTTGCCGTAACCTTTGCGATACTGATAGGCATCGGCATAGTATTCGCTGACTTTCAATCTCTTAGATACGGAATAAAGCACGTTCAGACCGGCATAGAAGCCCCAGTCGCCGACTTTTTTATCGATATTAAGTCCGGCTTCAAATCCGTTGTAAGAATCCTTCTCATAGTTTTCGTAGGGCACAAAGTCGGTATAGTAACTCGGATATTCAATACTCGGACGAACCACGAGGCCGTCGTAGATATCATAGAAATAGTTGGCTTCAAACCCAATGGTGTTGTTGAACAGCAAGGATTGGAAACCGGCGCTTATTTCTTTGCGCGAGGGATAACCGAGATTTGGATTCTGCAACCAGCTTGAGATCACTCCCGAACGGCTTCTGCCGGCTTCGTTCCAGTTGTAACTGCCAGAAGTAGTCCAGCGGTTGTCGTAGTAGAAGTAGTCGCCGACAGCGATATCCGATTTCAGGATGCCTGCCGATGCTTTGAACTTCAGGTAATTGAGGAAATCCGGAGCGTTGAAGCCTTCTTCGTTACTTGCCACCCATGCGAGGGCTACGGAAGGAGCGAATCCTATTTTGGTGTTTGTAGGCAGTTTCACCGAGTTCACCAAGGCGCTGCTGAAATCGACCATATACTTCCTGTTATAGATATATCCTAACTGAAGTCCGAGATGCGAGTTTTTTACGCCCTGATAATCCGAGTACGAGCCGTCGTTGTCCTTGAAAGTCGTGCCGTAACCGAGGAACGTTCCGGTAACATGGTGAATGTCGTCGAAAGTGCGGTCGTAGCTGAACATTCCATAGAATCCCATGCGGCGGCGGAAATAACGGCTTTCGACATTTTGCGAAGCCGGGGAGGTATCCATACCGCGTTGTGTGAAGTTCGTAATCATATCGCCGTCCCATGCTGTTGGTTCGTAGGTAGAGTAGCCTTCGGGAGTCTGCTGGTTATAAGCCAGATAGTAGTCGAAACTGAGATTGGTATTGAACGAAAGACCCGGAGTAATGAAGTCGAGGTCAACATCAATACGGTTATTGAACGAGAACACGCGCCAGATAGAATTATCCGTACCTGCGGCATAGACGTCGTTGATACCGCTTGTTGCATAAGCGGTTGTACCGCCGAGCAGGTACAGGCCGTCAACATCTCTTTTGCGGGCGTTTGCCATTGTCTCGGCATTGCTGCCGGGCTTAACCATGGAGATAGGTATCAGCGGCGTAAACTCGAACGGGCGTACCGTAGCTGACTGGCTCCAGAAGCTGCCTCTCTGGCCTTTGGAGTCGTAAAACAGACCGGTAACGTCAACGGCGGTTCTAATCCAGCTATTGATTTTCAGGTCAATATTGCCGCGTACATTGAAGTTGTTGGCGCGGGCGTCTTTGCCGTTACCGAAGTTCAAGATGCTGTTAGCTGAATTCCATCCCATATTGGCATAGTAACGAGCGTTTTCATTACCTCCTGAAAATTCGGCGTCGAGGTCGAAACTGTTCTTCATCGACTTCAGGTATTCGCTTGAATAATAATCGACATCGGGATAATGATATTTGTTACCCGTGCGGAAATTATTTATCTGCGTCTCGCTGTAAGTAGGCGTCAGGCCTTCCATGGCGCGGGCTTTGTTGAACCATTCCATGTATTCGGCCGAGCCGAGATATTCGGGGATAGATGTTTCGCGCGGTATTGAAACTCCGTAATTTACGGTGAAATTTGAAGTTTTCTTAAGCGCCTGTCCGCGTTTGGTCTTAACCATGATAACGCCGTTGAGCGCTGCGCTGCCGTAGAGTATTGATGAATTGACGTCGCGCAGGATGGTTATGCTTTCGATGTCGGAGAGTCGGATGCCGTTGATGTCGCGAGGCATACCGTCAACCACAACCATTGCCGTACCGGTGTTGGTGCCTGTGATAGCGCCTACGTCGAGGCTGACGCCCAGACCGCGGATATTGGAGCCGCCGAGCATACCTATGCCGCGACCGCTCATGATGCCGCTAAGCATTATGGTGTTGTCGTATGCGCTGATGTCTTTCACGCTGTAGCCGTTGGCGGCGCCGACAACATCGCCCGCTTTCACTTCGCGGAAGGGAAGCTCTACGAGATCTTTGTCGCCGTACAACAGTGGCGAAGCGCCGAGTTTAACCGGTTCGGCAATCTCGCTGCCGGTCAAAGTCATCTTTTCATATCCCACCGCTTCGACTAATATCTTAGCGTTGGGACTTATCTTCAGGGTGAAATTACCATCCGCATCGGTACGAGCGTATGCATTATCGCTGAATAACTCTGCGTCTGCTACAGGCTGTCCCGCTTCATCAAGAACCTTTGATGTTATCGTTACAGTCTGCGCCTGGTTTCTACTCTGCGCCTGGTTACTACTCTGACCCCGGTTTCTACTCTGAGCTGTCAGTTCTCCGGGCAGAATGACCGAAAAAACTAACGCTGTGATGAGGAATATTATATTTTTCTTCATATATCAAAAATTTCAGATTATTAAATAATTACCAACCCGGATTTTGCGGGAATCCTGCAAACTGCGTTGTATATTTGGTCATTATAGGCAGCCAATTGTGTTTTTTATCGACCGCCCGTGTAAGAATGACACGTTCTCTGACGTTTTCGGGTTTGCCGTCCGGACCACGGTCGAAATCGACGGCGGTCTTATAGATGTAACGCGGGTCGTAGTTGCGGTTCCAGCGACGCAGGTCGTCGAAGCGCTGACCCTCGAAAGCCATCTCAACGGCGCGTTCGCGCACGATCTCTTCAAAGAAGACGTCCTTGTTGGCATAATATTTAGGCGTCAGTTCGGGTATCTGTCCGCGTGTACGTATCATGTTGAGCGCATCGACGGCGGTCATCGAGTAGTTCGATGCTTTGGCGGTCGGACCGCCACCCGTCATGAAGTTCACTGCCTCGGCGTACATAAGATAGACATCCGACAGACGCATATAGGGGATGTAAGCCTGCAACTGGTTGGCCATAGATGCCGAGAAACCTGGTCCCATGGGTGCATAGCGTTTGTAGTAATAACCGCTTGCGCTGGCAGGATTGATGGTGTTGCGATGGTAACCGCCGTTGTATAGCTGTGCATACTGGTTTATATCCGCAGCCTGCCAGATCTGGCATCCGTCATACAGGATATCCTTATAGAAACGCGGTTCGCGATTCGTCCAGGGATCCTGGTCGTTATAACCCGATTCGGGGTCGTCGATAGGCAGACCGTTAGCCATAGCATAATTCTTGACGAAATTGTGCGTAGCTACGTCGGCCGACGAGCCGGAGTTCAATCCGAGCGATGAAGGCACCATAGCGGCTGTCGTTGACCAGCGAACACGTCCGCGGTCGAATATAATAGGCACCATGATACATTCCGTACCTCCCGGGCGCAGGTAGCTGTAACGCCAGAAGATATCCGTCCATGTGTCCCATGTCTGCAAAGAATAGATATTCGTATTGTCGCGCAGTGTCAGCAGTTCGCCGAACGCCTGTGCCGCCTTGGCGCACAGTTCGGGGTCGAAAGAGTTGTTGCCTGTGGCCTCTTCGTTTATCATGGGGCTGGCGGCAAAAAGATAGGCCTTACCCATATACGCCAAGCAATGGAACTTATTGATGCGGTCACTGTTGTTGCCCAAGGTGGTTTGCCCAGGTCCGCACTTATCCCAATGGTCGGGCAAAAGGTTGGCTGCCGCGCGGAAATCTTCCACCATGCGCAGAGCCGTCTCGCGGAAGTTCAGGCGATTAAATTCTTCGGTGAACATATCGTCTGCAGGCCCTATCACTTTGTCCACGTATGGCATACCGCCCCAGTAGCGGCAGATATCGAAATAGAACCATCCGCGGAGGAACAACGCCTGTCCCTTAATAAGATTACGCTCTTCGTCGGTACCGTTGAACAGCCCTTCTTCTTCTAATTTTTCAAGTGCAAGGTTGGCTTCGCGTATTGCCCACCACGCATTTTCCCACAGACGCTTGTCGCGGCTGTTTGTGCTGGTAGGATTCAACGAGCCGAACAGATAACCCGAATTACTCCAATAATTACCCTGGTCAAAAGGATAGGGCGAAGGTCCGACATTTTCATCCGCAAAGAGGTGATTGTTCCAGGCGCCGCCCTTGTCGGGGTCAACGATACAGTTGTACAGCAATTCTATAAAACCCTGGAAACTGGTAAAGTTGCCGAAAGCGTCTTTATCGCTGATATCCGATGCCGGAGTTTTTTCCAAGTAATCTTCACAGGAAGTCATACTTATCCCTAATACTGCTATCAGGTATATGCTTAATAAATATTTGATTGTCTTCATATTGATTACTGTTTAAAAAGTTATGTCTATTCCTATATTAAAACGTTTCATAGTAGGATATGTTCCTTGTGCCGCCGAGCCGCCGTCGTAGGTTGTTTCGCGGTCGTCGGGAAGATCAGACCAGAAAAACAGGTTGTTGCCGTTAAGGAAGATACGCATATTTTCGATGCCGATCTTCCTGATCCATGGCACTTTATCCAAAGAATAACCTAATTCGACCATTCTCAGACGCAGGTATGATGCGTCATAAACGAAGTAATCGCCGATGTTCTCGCCCGAAGTTCTCCATCGCGGCAGGAACGAGGTTGCGTCCTGATTATCTTTTGTCCAGTAATCGGCGGCATGTCCGTAAACCGTATGAGTGGTGTTTATAAAGTTGTTAAAACTGATAACGCGGGTTGCATTGTTCACTCCATAAAGCTGCGCCATAAAGCTGAAACTCTTGTAATTGAGGCCAAGCGTAAATGCGGCCGTATTCTGCGGCACCTCGGAATAGCCTATCGGCACGACGTCTTCACTACTCTTAATCATACCGTCGGCCGTATAGTCGAGCAGGTTGTAGTAACCCGGTATTTTCGTAAGGTCGTTGCTTTCGGTCGGAACGGAAGCATAGACATCGTCCCAACTGTTGTAGAACCCAGTAGCTTTCAGGCTCTTGGTCTGTCCGATCTGGAAGCCTGCGGCTTTCAGGTTAGGATACTGCAGAGGCGGGTCGTCGCGGAAAATAACCGTGTTTTGGTTATGCGTGATAGCCAATTTCGACCATAAATCCAAGTCTCTCGTAAGGCGTTTATTGACATTGACTTCAATCTCGAAACCTTTTGATTTGACATGTCCCAGGTTGGCGTCCGGCGGCGTTGTCCCGTAGAAAGTCGGGATAGCGCGGCTGCCGCCTGCGATGATGATGTCGGTACGGTCTTCGGTGAAATAGTCGAAATTAATTCCCAACTGGCTCTTGAAGAATCCTATTTCTAAGCCGTAGTTGTCTTTAACGGCCGATTCCCATCTCAGGTCGGGGTTGCCGACTACGGTCTCGCGGTACCAGTAGTAAGGGCTGTAACCGTCGGTTGCGGTCGCTAAGCGTGTACGTCCGCCGTATGCCATCTGTGAGATATACGACCAGCGCGTGCCGCCGGTATCATCACCGACCCATCCCTTGCTGTAACGCAGTTTCAGACGGTCGATAAACGGCACCTTCCAGAACTTTTCATTAGATATATAATAGCCCAAAGCAAGCGAGGGGAAGAGTTCGAAACGATAGTCGGGACCGAACTTTTCGGATCCGTTGTATGCGGCGTTCACTTCGAGCAGGTAACGTGAATCGAAGTCGTAAGTAAGACGCCCTACCCAGTCTTCGCGATAGTTGGGGAACATATTGCCGTAAGCCTGCGTCTCGCGTTTCATAACGCCCATAACTCCTACGTTGTGCAACCCGAAGCGGCGGGCGTAGTTCAGCTGGAACTGATACATCAACCGGCGGCGCACGGGTATCGACGAATCGAAGTTGTAAGCGCCGATGGTTTCCGCACGTGTGGTCCAGGGACGTACAATCCAGTCGTACTCGCCGGTACTTTGCGGCAGGTAAACGGTGTATTCCGACGGATCCTGGTCGGGGCCTTCATATAATAGGGGATATATTTGCTTGTATGCCACGTTGTTGGCTTCTTCGTTAGGCCTTACGTGGTTGTTGACATCGTAAATACCGCCTTCGGAACGTACCACGTTGTCGTAGAATAGCGATACGCTTGCCGCCAAACCGGGAGTAATGAAGTCGAGTTTCTGGCTGAGGGTGAAATTCGAGTTCAACTGTGTCTGGCGTTGCTGGCGCAAACCGATGTTATAGACTACGGCTAACGGATTGACGGTGTTATTGCCGCCCTCCTGGTATGCACCCCAGAGACCTTCGTCCTCGAAATAGGGATACATCAAGTCGGGAGCCAACTGATAGGCAGCCGACCACATCCACCAGTCAGCGCGTCCGGTAGAGCCTTCATTGTTATAGTTTGTATTCTTGAGCGAATAGAAACCGGAGAGGTCAACCGACAGTTTGGTTGTGCTCGTCAGGTCGAAGTCGATGTTGCTTCGGAAATTGAAACGGTCGTAGTTGTAGTTAGGGTCGTAGCCCTTGCCGTTGTCCATCTTCCGAAACTGGTCTCCTTCATGCAGATAGGCGACCATACCGTAATATTTGACGTTGTTGCTGCCTCCCTGTGCGCTCATCGTAGCGCGTTGCGAGAATCCCATAGTAGTGAATAGCTCGTTAGTCCAGTCGATATTAGGATATATCATAGAATATTCCTTAGACTGCGGCTTGCGGTAGCGCGATACTATCTCATAAGGATAGATGTCGTTCCACGACGGTGAGTTCTGCGCTACTTCGCGCTCAATACTTTCGTTGAGCCTGACTAACGATTCGTAAGAATCCATTATTTCCGGCAGCTTCGAGATCATTGTACCTGTCGAGGTGTAGTTGAAATTGAGCTTGGTTTTTCCCGATTCGCCTCGTTTGGTAGTAATAAGGACGACGCCGTTAGCGCCCTTGACGCCGAACACGGCGGTTGCCGAAGCATCCTTAAGGATAGAGATGTTGGCAACCTCGTTTACGTCGATGTTGTTCATGCTGCGCTCCACTCCGTCAACCAAGATAAGCGGCGAACCGCCGTTCCAGGTGTTCTGACCGCGAATATACAGCGAGGTCGAACTGTTACCGACGGTAGTACCGCCCGGCTCGCCCGAAGAAGTCAGCGTTACAAGACCGGGCAACTGTCCTGCCAATGCTTCCGTCAGGTTGCCTGAGTTACCCGTGCGACGCAATTCTTTTTCACCTGCCTGAACAATAGATGCCACAACACTCTCTTTCTTCTGGATACCGTAGCCTACAACGACTACTTCCTCCGTCTGAACCGCACTTTCTTCAAGGTTGATTACCAAAGGCGCGCTGCCCTTGATCGTAACCTCCTGCGTGTTGTAGCCTACATAGGAAATACGCAATGTGGCTTTTTCACCCACCTCAAGCGTAAACTTACCGTCCATGTCGGTAAGCGTTCCGTTAGTAGTACCGACTTCAACAATGTTTGCTCCGGGCAACGGCTCTCCGGTCTCATCGAACACGGTACCCGTCACCCTTTGCTTTTGCTGCTGAAGTTCTGCGACCTGATCCGTCCTTCCGGACGACCTTGAATAAGGTCTTTCCGCACTTACAGCGCTTATCCATACGAATAAACAGAATGCGGAAATCCTCAGAATACGAAAAAGTTCATTTTTCATAAGCAATTTTAATAAAATGATTAGTTAAAAAAAACAATAAAAGCCTCTAAATCCTTCATAATTACGGACTTGGTATTAGTGTGTACTTCATAGCTCTCACTAAAAATCCATAATTGAACGAGCCAAATGTAGAAATAATTAATTTATTGCGAAGATTTTTCTCCGTAAAAATGTGTGACACTTTGCGTCAAAATATTTGACACCTACTTATTTCGCGCTTCTATAGGGGGTTTTTCCGTTCTTCGATAATTAGCGATATATTTTCATAAGGGATGGTTTTGGGATATACCGCCTAAAAATAATGATAACCAATGGCTGTTAACAGAATGTAAAAATGGCAAAAATAATCGGCAAAATATTGCGGGTTATAAAAATATAACCTATCTTTGCCGCATAATAATCATAATAATAAAACAAAGAATTATGCCGACATTATTGATTTTATTTGGATTAAGGTTTTATTTTTACCTTAACGACCATGAGCCTATCCACATTCATGTAGAAAAAGGCGATGGCGAAGCAAAATTTGAGATAGTAAACGATGTAAAACTTATTTACAATCACGGATTGAAGCCAAAAGATTTGAAATTGGCGGAAAGCATTATTGAAGAAAACAAGGAAAATTTCATGTCCGAGTGGAAAAGATTATTTGAAAATGGAAACGATAACTAACGAATCAGTTGAAAAAGTATGGTTTGATGAAGAAAAATTATTCATTCGAACCATTGACGGAAAGGAATTATGGCAGTCCTTGCTGTATTATAGAAGACTGTATGAAGCAACCGACGAGCAACGTAATAATTACAGACTGTCGTATTCGGGTATCCACTGGGAAGATATTGACGAAGACGTTTCGTTTGAGAGCTTCCTGTATGAAAATCCGGAACCCGTCGGCGTTTCGCGATTTTTCCTTACGCATCCGGAATTAAATGTCTCCGCTGTTGCGCGACGTATGGGAATGAAACAAAGCCTGCTGGCTGCATACGTGCGCGGGCTGAAAAAACCGTCCGCAGAGCGTGAAAACGAAATTATGAATACCGTCAGGCAAATAGGTTTGGAATTGGTCGGTTGACATCTGTCATGTTCGGCAATCGGCGCAAGCGAAAAATATCAGGTGGGTGGCGAAAAAAAACCGTCATCATGATGGGCAACAGAGGAATGTACTGATAAACACCGAAAAAATCAAAAACAGCTGCTTCATAAAGTCAATTTTCCTTGCGTGCGGCTTGGCTGCTTCTATCAGGCTTTTCAGATTTTCGACGATTGCCGGTTGTTGCAACAGGGTTTCGTCTATCTCAAGTTCGATAGAGATTTTAAGAGGCGCCTTTTTCTTGGCCGCTCGGCTTTCCGTGTCTGCAGCGCTGTGAGTCTGGCTTTTGTGGAAATATATTTGATGGATGAAATCGTAATCCAAGGCCTTGGATATCTTAATAAGTTTCTCAATATCAAGGCTTTTCTGGTTAAATATATGGTACACGTTTGTTCTTACGCAGTCGATTCGCTTAGCGAACTCAGCTTTGGTAAGCCCGCTTTCCAGAAATTTCCGCTTAATTATCTGCCCTATGTGTATCTCTTTGATTTGCATGGCCTTGCAATTTATCTTATATCGTATATATTTTCGGCGTCAAAAGTAAATATAATTTTGCAGGCCTGTTTTTTTTTTTTTATAAAAAAGCATAAATAATGCTAACGAGGTGGATTGCCGTTTTAAGAATATGCCGATTATCGGATAAATTTTATTACTTTTGCATCGTCAAAAGAATTATCGACATATCGGATATGGAAAGAGTATTGGTAACCGGCGGCGCCGGATTTATCGGGTCGCACCTGTGCGACAGACTTATAGGAGACGGATGTGATGTCATCTGCCTCGACAATTATTTCACCGGCAGTAAGGACAATGTACGTCATCTGCTTGGCAACGACCGTTTCGAGCTTGTCAGGCACGATGTGACGACGCCTTTTTATGCCGAGGTGGACAGGATTTACAATCTGGCCTGTCCTGCATCGCCCGTAAATTATCAGTATAACCCGATTAAGACGCTCAAGACGTCGATCTACGGCGCGTTGAACATGCTTGGAATGGCGAAGAGGGTAGGGGCGACGATACTGCACGCATCGACGAGTGAGGTTTACGGCGACCCGACAATTCATCCGCAGGTCGAATCGTATTGGGGCAACGTCAATCCTATCGGTATCCGCTCGTGTTACGATGAAGGAAAACGCGCCGCCGAGACGCTTTGTATGGATTATCACCGGCAGCATGGGATTAATATCAAGATTATCAGGATTTTTAATACTTACGGGCCGCGAATGGACAGGAATGACGGCAGGGTCGTATCCAATTTCATCGTACAGGCGCTGACAGGCAAGGATATAACGATTTACGGCAACGGTCTGCAGACGCGCAGTTTCCAGTTTATCGACGATCTCATCGAGGGAATGGTGCGTATGATGAAGACCGGCGATGACTTCACGGGGCCGGTCAATATCGGCAATCCGGGCGAATTTTCGATGCTCGAATTAGCAAATGAGGTCATACGCTTGACCGGCTCGCGCTCAAAAATCATTTTCCGGCCTTTGCCGCAGGACGACCCTAAGCAGCGCAAACCCGACATTTCGCTCGCTTTCGAGAAACTCGACGGATGGCAGCCTGTCGTCAAACTCGAAGAAGGACTTAAGAAAACGATTTCTTATTTTGAAGAAAAACTATCTGCAATCGGCTAACATTGGAAATTCCGTCTTTATATACTACCCACACTAAAATCCGCGCTGCGGCGGCCTTGCTCGAAGAGCCGGCGACGACGAATATCCTTTTGTCGGGGCTTACAGGCTCTGCGAAAGCGGTTGCTACGGCGACGCTTTTCGATATGCGCGGAGGGCTGTTCCTGTGTCTGCTCAACGACCTTGAGGATGCGGGATATTTCTATAACGACCTTATGCAACTCGCTGACGGTAAGGGAGTTTATTTCTTTCCGTCATCTTATCATCGACATATCAAATACGGACACATCGACCCGGCGAATGAGATTTTGCGCACCGAGATACTCGGTTTGCTGCAGGAAGAGGCGCCGTCGTGTATCATTGTGACCTATCCCGATGCGCTTGCCGAAAAAGTGCTCTCGCGCGAAGTGCTGTCGGAGAACACTTTAACTATTCACAAGGGCGAGAAGCTCGACCCGATGTTTGTCTCTGACGTGCTCGACAGCTATGGCTTTGAATTGACCGATTATGTCTATGAGCCGGGGCAGTACGCGATGCGTGGAAGCATAGTCGATATTTTTTCGTTTTCGAGCGAATACCCGTTTCGCGTCGATTTTTTCGGCAACGAGGTGGAAACGATCAGAAGTTTCGACGTCGAGACGCAACTGTCGAAAGACAAACTCGACGAAATACACGTGATTCCGGAGATCAGCCGGCATAACGAGTCCGATTCGTCGCTGTTGGAACTGCTGCCGGCGTACTCGCTTTTGATAGCCGACGACCTCGTATGGTGTCGCGAGCGCATAGAGGGATTGTGGCAAGAATCGCCCGTAAATAAGGACGATGAGGGGTTTAAGGATGTTGCCGCTATGCAGAAAAAACTTGTTAAAACGGAGGATTTTTCGGCGGTTGCTGCAGGATTTAAGACGTTGACATTCAGTCCTATACGTCATTGCGATGACGCAGTGATCACCTTCGACACATTGCCGCAACCGTTGTATAACAAGAATTTCGACCTTGTCGCCGAATCATTCAAGCAGTTTATCGTTGACGGCTACAAGATATATTTATTGACCGACAGCGCGAAACAGGCCGAGCGTATCCGCGATATCTTCGCCGACCGCGGCGACGACATCGTTTTTACCCCTATCAATCATGCCCTGCACGAAGGTTTTTCGGATAAATCGTTGAAATTGTGCCTTTTTACCGACCACCAGATTTTCGGACGTTTCCACAAATACAACCTCAAGAGCGACAAGGCGCGAAGCGGCAAGATCACTCTCACGCTGAAAGAGTTAAACCAGTTTACCACAGGCGATTACATCGTCCATATCGACCATGGCATCGGGCAGTTCGGCGGCCTCGTGCGCACCCAGGTCGGAGACCATCTCCAGGAATCCGTCAAACTCATTTATAAGAACAACGACATAGTTTACGTCAGCATCCATTCGCTTCACAAACTCTCGAAATACAAAGGCAAAGACGGCGAGATGCCCGCTTTGAGCAAGCTCGGCACCGGCGCATGGGAACGGATGAAAGACCGCACGAAAAAAAAGGTCAAGGACATCGCGCGTGACCTTATCAAGCTCTATTCGCAGCGTAAGAACGAAAAAGGCTTCGCCTACAGCCCCGACAGTTTCCTGCAGGACGAGCTTGAGGCGAGCTTCATCTATGAAGATACGCCCGACCAGCTCAGGGCTACCAACGAGGTCAAGGCCGATATGGAAAGCGAGCGGCCTATGGATCGCCTTATCTGCGGTGATGTGGGTTTCGGCAAGACCGAAGTTTCGATTCGCGCGGCTTTCAAGGCCGTGACCGACAATAAGCAGGTCGCCGTACTTGTTCCGACAACCGTTCTCGCTTTCCAGCACTACCGCACGTTTACCGACCGACTGAAAGATTTCCCTTGTACGATAGATTATATAAGCCGCGCACGCACGACCTCGGAGATAAAAGATATCCTCGGACGCCTTAAAACAGGCGAGCTAAATATCCTCATAGGCACTCATCGTATAGTGAGTAAAGATGTGGTATTCAAAGACTTAGGTCTGTTGGTCATTGATGAAGAACAGAAATTCGGCGTCTCGGTAAAGGAAAAATTACGACAACTTAAGACTAATGTCGATACCTTGACGATGACCGCCACGCCTATCCCGCGTACGCTTCAATTCTCGCTTATGGGCGCTCGCGACCTGAGTAATATCCATACTCCGCCGCCCAACCGCTATCCTATACAGACCGAGATTGAGCGTTTCAATGCCGACATTATCCGCGAAGCCATAGAATTTGAGATGAGCCGCAACGGGCAGGTTTTCATCATCAACAATCGTATCCAGAATATTTATGAGATAGAGGCGCTTATTCGCCGCGAAGTTTCCGGCGCCCGCGTTGCCGTCGGCCACGGGCAGATGGATCCGGAAAAACTCGAGAAAACGGTTATCGACTTTGTGAATTACGAGTATGACGTCCTGATTGCGACAACAATCATTGAGAACGGCATCGACGTGCCCAACGCTAACACGATAATTATCAACAATGCGCATCAGTTCGGCCTTTCGGAGCTGCACCAGCTGCGCGGCCGCGTGGGTCGCAGCAATCGCAAGGCCTTCTGTTACCTGCTTGCTCCGCCCCTCTCGACCCTCACTCCCGAATCGCGCCGCCGCCTGCAGGCAATAGGCAATTTCGCCGACCTCGGCAGTGGAATGTACATCGCGATGCAAGACCTTGACATCCGCGGCGCCGGCAACATGCTCGGTGCCGAACAGAGCGGTTTCATCGCCGATCTTGGCTACGAGGCATATCAAAAAATCCTCGACGAAGCCGTCTTTGAACTCAAAAACGAAGAGTTTGCCGAACTCTATGCCTCCGAACAGGATGCTGCGGCGCACGACGACGAGCGTGAATTAGTGAGGGAAACATACATAGAGAGCGACCTCGAATTGCTTTTCCCGCCCACTTATATCCCGAATGATTCCGAGCGCGTCAGTATCTATCGCGAACTCGACCAGATTGAGACCGACGATAAACTCGATGCTTTCGTGGCTCGGTTGAAAGACCGTTTCGGCGAAATTCCCCCCGAAGGCGTCGAACTGATCCGCGTAGTCCAACTGCGTCGCCTCGGCAAGCAACTCGGCTTCGAGAAAATCATCCTGAAACAAGGCGTGATGAACCTGCACCTGACTAAGGATGACGACCGCCCTTATTACCAAAGCAAAGCCTTTAGCCGCCTCATATCCTATATCCAGCGTCATCCTAAAAATTGTATTCTCCGCGATCAATCCGGACGTCGTGGCCTCATAATCAAGAATATACCCGATGTCCAAACCGCTTGCCGCACTCTGAAAGAGGTGCAAAACGAGACTGTCAGGACGCTGAATTGAGCCTGTATTGAAACGTTTTTGGTTAAAATATGGCTCAAAATAAAAACATTTTATTATCTTTGCAGTCGATTTTATCGACTATCATGTTGAATAGAAACCTTTAAATTATTGGACAATATATGAAAAGATTTTATTTTTTATCTTGTATCGCGGCGGCGTTGCTTTTGACCGATTCTTGTAATTCGGGAAGCAATTCGGCCGGAAGTAGCCGTTTCAACAGCATTGAAACAGGTTTTTTGAATCCCGACAGTATGCAGTTGGGGGTGTATTGGTATTGGATTTCCGACAATATCTCGAAAGAAGGGGTTGTTAAAGACCTCGAAGCGATGAAGAGGGTCGGTATCAACCGCGCCTTCATTGGGAATATCGGCCTTGACGAGGACGTCTTGCCGATAAAGAAGCATAAACTTTTTTCGCCCGAATGGTGGGATATAACTCATACGGCGCTGAAAACGGCCGGTGAGTTGGGCATTGAAATCGGAATGTTCAACAGTCCCGGCTGGAGCCAGTCCGGCGGCCCATGGGTAAAGCCCGAAGAATCAATGCGTTACCTCGCTTCCTCGAATATTACCTTGAAAGGTCCTCGCGCGAACGCAATCATCGCCCTTCCCTTAGTCGCCAAAGATGCCATGGAAGATGTAAAGGTAATAGCTTATCCTTTATCTCGTAATATTAACTATTTGATTAGCAGGAAAATATCCAAGAAAAAAGAAGAGATATTGACTTTGGACGTGCCGGTCGGCGAAATGCCTATTCGCAGTTTTATCTTTAAGACCGCCGCCCCCATCAAGTCCAATGCCGAGATACACGTTAAAGAAAACGGCCAATACCGGTTGCTGAAGAAATTTGAGATCGACCGCAGCAATCCTGAGCTTCATGTCGGTTTTGATCCCTACGCGCCGGTTGTGATATCCCTGCCGGAAACGAAAGCAACGGATTTGCGTTTCGTGATGACGACAAAAAATAGCGAAGGCGCCGCCGAGGTGACGTTTTCGACCGCGCCGCAAGTCGAGCGTTATCCCGAAAAAACGCTTGCCAAGATGTTCCAGACCCCGCTTCCGCTTTGGCACGACTATATGTGGGACAAGCAACCCGAATTGCCGGCCGACTTATGCGTTGATCCCGCAAAAGTCATTGATTTGACGGATAAAGTCAAGGACGGCGTACTGACGTGGGACATCCCCGAAGGCGACTGGACGGTCGTACGAACGGCGATGCGCACGACAAAAGTTACCAACGCACCCGCCTCGAAAGAGGGTA
Organism: Tannerella sp.; assembly: GCA_031271805.1. GTDB lineage: Bacteria > Bacteroidota > Bacteroidia > Bacteroidales > Tannerellaceae > Tannerella. Next base: position 7,242 of record JAISUX010000132.1, on the reverse strand, counting down.
GCGGCCTGGAAATAGACAAGATAAATAAAGACCATATCAGCGCGCATTTTGATGCATTCATCGGTGAAATCCTGCGCCGCATACCTGCCGACGATCGCAAATCGTTCAAGGTCATAGTCGAAGACAGCTACGAAACGGGAGGCCTGAACTGGACGGATGGCATGATCGAAAAGTTTGAATCCGCTTATGGATATAGTCCTGTGCCGTATCTTCCTGTGTTACAGGGAGTTGTCGTCGGCAGTCAAGACCAGTCCGACCGCTTTCTCTGGGATTTGCGTCGATTGATAGCCGACCGTGTCGCCTATGATTATGTCGGCGGGCTTCGCGAGATAAGCAACAGCAACGGATTGACTACCTGGCTTGAAAACTACGGCCATTGGGGTTTCCCGAGCGAATTTCTGATGTACGGCGGGCAGTCGGACGAGATAGGCGGCGAGTTTTGGTCGGAAGGTTCGCTCGGCGATATCGAGAACCACGCCGCCGCTTCATGCGCCCACACTTACGGCAAACGCAAGGTCTGGGCAGAATCGTGCACGAGCGGCGGGCCGGTATTCAGTCGCTATCCCAACATAATGAAGCAACGAATTGACCGCTTTTTTACCGAAGGCATCAACTCTACGCTTTTGCATGTTTATATTCATCAGCCGGCCGAAGAATTAACGCCCGGCGTTGACGCATGGTTCGGCAACGAGTTCAACCGCAAGAATACATGGTTCGACCAGATGGACGTATTCGCCAAATACCTCAAACGTTGCAATCTGATGTTGCAGCAGGGGCTTTTTGTCGCCGACGTCGCTTATTTCATCGGCGAAGATGCGCCCAAAATGACGGGAGTACGCACGCCGGAACTGCCTCGCGGTTATGCTTTCGATTATATGAACGCCGAAGTTCTGCTGACCCGCGCGACGATCAAGAACGGACGGCTGACCCTGCCCGACGGGATGTCGTATAGCGTGCTTGTGTTGCCGCAACTTGAGACGATGCGCCCTGCCGTGCTCGCTAAAATCAAGGAACTCGTCAACGAAGGCCTTGTGATTTTAGGCCCCTCCCCCAAACGCTCGCCGAGCTTGCAGAACTATCCCGAAGCAGACAGGGAAATCGAGACAATGGCAGCGGAATTATGGGGCGACGGCACGGAAAAAATCCGTACTGTCGGTAAAGGCCGTGTTTTCGCCGACGGACAGTCGCTCGAAGACGTCTTCTCGGCGTTGAACATCGCCCCCGACGTCGTTCCCGACAACGACGAAATCCTGTTTATACACCGCGCCCTTCCCGAAGGTGACATCTATTTCGTCTCGAATCAATCGGATAAACCGGTAGATATCAACCCTTTATTCCGTGTCTCAGGTCGTATTCCCGAATTATGGAATCCCCTGACCGACGAAATACGTGACTTGAAGCAGTTTTCCGTCACCAAAAAAACGACCGGTGTGCCACTGCGCCTGGAAGCCTTTGAAAGCTCTTTTATCGTCTTCCGCAAAGCCGGGAAACCCACGAAAAATGCCGTTAATTTCCCTGGTAAAGAGATAATTACTACAATCGGTAATCCTTGGAAAGTCACGTTCGACAATGCCATTTGCGGCATAAACGAAACCGTGACGATGAACAGCCTCGAAGACTGGTCGAAGTCAACGGATAAACGTATCCGCTATTATTCGGGAACAGCCGTTTACAGGAATAGCTTTAGGATAGATAAAGTTGCTGACAAACAGCTATATATCGACCTCGGAAAGGTGATGGTCATGGCTAAAGTTAAGATAAACGGCGAGTATGCCGGTGGGGTGTGGACATCGCCTTATTGCCTGAATATCACTAAGTTAGTGAAAGAAGGCGAAAACAGTCTCGAAATTGAAGTGGTAAACAATTGGATGAACCGTTTGATAGGCGACCTGAATCTTCCGGAAAAGGAGCGTAAGACATGGGTTAAGATAAATCCCTGGAAATCAGATTCGCCGCTTCAATCCTCCGGACTTCTGGGGCCTGTTACTGTTTATTTACGAAAAAACAAGACTGATATGAATGAAACAAATCCGTTTTTTGCCGATTATTCGACGCCGTTTGGTGTGCCGCCTTTCGACAAAATCAAGTTTGAGGACTACAAACCGGCCATGCTGAAAGGTATGGAAGATCATCAAAAGGAAATAGATGCAATCACGGCAAATACGGCTACGCCCGATTTTGAAAACACTATCGTTGCGCTCGACCAAAGCGGGCGTTTGTTGCGCGATGTGCGTACCGTTTTCAGCGGCCAAAACAGCGCTAATACTAACGACGAGATGCAGGAATTAAACAAAGAACTGTCGCCGTTGATGTCGAAACATTCCGACGATATTATGCTTAACGCAAAGCTCTTTGAGAAGATAAAATACGTCTATGAGCATCAGCCTGCAAATCTCAATAAGGAGCAGGCAAAACTCGTTGAGGAGACTTATAAGGATTTCGTCCGTAGCGGCGCTAACCTCTCGGCCGAAAAACAGGCGAGGTTGCGCGAACTCAACAGCCAAATCTCATTGCTGCAACTCACTTTCAGTCAGAATATGCTGAAGGAAACAAACGCCTTCAAACTTGTGATCGACAGGAAGGAAGACCTCGCAGGCCTGCCGCAGAGCCTTATCAGCGTTGCGGCGGAGGAAGCTAAGGCCGCCGGTCAGGAAGGTAAATGGATTTTTACGCTTCATAATCCAAGTGTGATGCCTTTCTTGCAGTTTGCCGACAATCGTGCGCTCCGTGAGAAAATCTTCAACGGCTATCTGATGCGCGGCAATAACAATAACGATGCTGACAACAAGGATGTGGTGCGCAAACTCGTGACTTTGCGCCTTGAGAAAGGGAAGTTAATGGGTTTCGATGACTATGCGGGCATGGCGCTCGAAGAGCGAATGGCTAAGAATGAACAGAATGTTTACGACCTGCTCGACCAGGTGTGGGCGCCCGCTCTCGCCAAAGCTAAGCAGGAAGCCGCCGACCTGACGGCGATGATGCACAAGGAAGGCGTCGCCGGCGAACTCAAGGGTTGGGACTGGCGTTATTACAACGAGAAAGTGATGAAAGAGAAGTTCGATATCGACGAAAACGAGACACGCCCCTATTTCAAACTCGAAAACGTGATGCAGGGGCTTTTCTATGTCGTCAATAGACTTTATCACCTGACTTTCACTGAAATAAAGGATATCCCTAAGCCTCATCCCGATGCTTACGCTTTTGAGTGCAAGAACGAGGACGGTAGCCATCGCGGGATTGTATATATGGATTTCTTCCCGCGGCCGAGTAAGCGCGGCGGGGCATGGTGCGGCACTTATCGCTCGCAGAGCTACGACAAAAACGGCAAGCGTGTAGCGCCGATAGTGACTATCGTTTGCAATTTCACTAAGCCCTCCGAGGGGCAGCCGGCACTGCTGAGCCTCGACGAGGCGGAGACGATGTTCCACGAGTTCGGCCATGGCTTGCACAACCTCTTTAAGGACGTGCATTACTATGGGACGTCGGGCGTGCCGCGCGATTTCGTAGAATTGCCGTCGCAGGTCATGGAGCATTGGGTGCTTGAGCCGGAAGTGTTGAAGGTATATGCCAAACATTATCAGACCGGAGAGGTGATTCCGGAGGCTTTGGTCGGGAAAATCGTTGCCGGCAGCAAGTACGGCCAGGGGTTTGCTACTGCGGAATATCTCCAAGCCTCGTATCTCGACATGGATTATCACGTGCTGAAAGCTATTCCGGAGGATTTCGACATCGTTAAATTCGAGGCCAACTCAATGAACCGCCGCGCCGCCTTAAGCCAGATTCCGCCACGTTACCGCACGACATATTTCAACCATACTATGGGCGGAGGTTACACAGCGGGCTATTATAGTTATATGTGGGCGGAGGTGCTCGATGCCGACGCTTTTGAGGCCTACAAGGAAACAGGCGATATATTCGACCGGACTACCGCCGCAAAATTCCGCGATTATATCCTTACGCCCGGTGGCATCGACGACGCAATGCAAATGTACAAAAACTTCCGAGGCAAAGAACCAAGCATAGACCCGCTACTAAAGAACAGGGGATTGAAATAAAATCATCAAGGGCGGAAACACTCAGTGTTTCCGCCCTTGATGTGTGACTCCGACAGGATTCAAACCTGTAACCTTCTGATCCGTAGTCAGATGCTCTATTCAGTTGAGCCACGGAGCCGTATTATTTTTTGTTTTTTGCTGTGCAAAGGTACGACCTTTTTTTTACATCACAAAATTTTTTCAAGACTTTTTTCAAAAAATATCGCTTTTCTTCAAAATGGCAATATCCTGAAAGAAAAAGCTGCCCGGACTGTTCGACCATTCGCCGTAATGTATCGCCTGACATTCAAGTCCGTGATTTTTAAAAGATGACACCAGATAGTCTTCCCCGAAAGCCACATTCGCTTCTTTCACGTTCTTGTCCATCAAATAGTAAGTACCGAAAGAATGTGCGAACATAAAGTTGGTTTTTCCTTCCGACATCTTTTTTGAAATAGCCTCATTTACAATGAAATAAGTGGCGAAACATTTCCCTTCGGGCTTCATCACACGTGAGATTTCGGCCAAATAGTTTTCCATATCTTCGGGCATCATGTGGGTGAAAACCGAGGTCAGCGCTATGCAATCGAAAGAATTGTCGTCGTAAGGAAAAGTGAAATTGCGCGCTTCGGCCGACGTCGAATCATTATAAAGTGTATTTTTGAGGTCAACGTGCAAAAACCGGAAATTCGGATATTTTGAAGCGATATGGGCATTACACCAGTCAATTCCGTTTTTCACGATGTCAAAACCGTGATATGAGCCGGCGGGCGACAGATATTTCGCCAGCGGAACGGCAAGCCGGCCTATCCCGCAACCGATGTCGAGCACCGACGAATCGGGTTTCAACGCCGCATACCTGACCAGCAAGTCGAGCAACATTTCTCCCTGTTTTACAAAATCGCCCGATCCTATGAAAATCAATCCTTTAGGAGGCGTCATGGCGTCTCGTTTTCCCGTAAACGAATCGTAGAGGTCAACGGGAAAATACCTGATTCGCCTTGCAATGAAGCGCATCTTAGGCGTCAAAGCATAATACAGTTTTCTTAAAAATAACATATTTATAGTTTTATATTTATATTTCAATTACATTCGCGTCGTTTTTTTGCGACAAACTGCTTTCATCCAACAGGAAATCAAAGATGTTCATCACAATAATGCCGGCATCGTTCTGGTAGGTAGGCGCCAACCCGCTAACAATCACAATCTTCTGAAAACTGTCGTTTATATGTAGCAGCGACTTGAACTCCTGTTCGGCCTTCTCCGGCGTAGGCAATGATAAAGCAGACTGTATGTACAGCCGTTTGAAACCTCTATTGCACACAAAATCAACTTCTAAATGCTTACGCTGACTTACTCCGTTCCCGTTTTTGACATTCACAACCACTTGCCCGACATCAACAGACATCCCTCTCAAACGCAACTCATTGTAAATCAGATTCTCCATCAAATGAGTAGGCTCGGTCTGCCGAAAGTTCAAACGGGCGTTGCGCAGTCCCAAATCCTCAAAATAGTATTTCGCAGGTGTATTAATATACTTTTTCCCCTTGATGTCGTATCTGACGGATTTCTCAATCAGGAAAGCATCCTGCAATAAATCAAGATAGCGCTTGAGCATATCTAATGTGATGTTACTTTTTTTAGCTGATTTAAAAGTATTCTGCAATTTCAAGGGATTGGTAAGACTGCCAATGGAAGAGGCAACGACGTCGATAAGTTCCGCCAAATCATTGTCATGCTTGATGTTATAGCGCTCTTTGATGTCCCGCAGATAGGTATGCGTAAACAGGTCTTTCAGATAGTCCTCCTTCTGCGCCGAAGATTCCATCGTAACGATCTGTGGAAGCCCGCCGTAAGTCATATATTCCATCAACATCCGGTCGCGGCTGCTTCCCTCCGGTTTTGCCGACAGGAACTCCCTGAAACACAGCGGTTGAATCTTCACGTCGTCGCCTCGCCCGCGAAATTCCGTGATGACATCTTTTGAAAGAAACCGCGCATTACTGCCTGTTACATAAATATCTACATTCCTGACTTTGAGAAAACTGTTCAGTACGTCTTCAAATTCTTTCACTAATTGCACCTCGTCGAGCAGTATGTAATACATCCGGTCGTCAACGACTTTCGCGTCTATGAACGCCAACAGTTCGTCGGGATTTCTAAGCGCTTTGTTGCGGCGGTCTTCCAAGTCAATCCTGATAATATGCTCGCTGTCAACGCCTTCGTTTTTAAGATAGTTGTAAAAGAGCGTGAACAGCAGGTACGATTTCCCCGAACGGCGTATTCCGGTAACGACCTTAATCATACCGTTGTGCCTCCGGGCAATCAGTCTGTTCAAATGTATGTCTCGTCTAATCTCCATATCTTCACTCGATTTTTTTGCGTAAATACGCAATTATTTCGACTGCAAAGGTAAGATTTTTTTTCCAAAACTGCAAAAATGAGATAATTAATATTTTAGATTTAGGATTTTAGATTTTAGATTTTTTTTGGCGGGAAGGCGGATTATGGCGCTGAACCGGGAAATTGCAATTATCGTTTTTCGATACAAAAATCGTTGTTTTCGGGAATTTGTATCGTTTTTCGATATTGAACCCGGGATTTGTATCGTTTTTTATATATTCCGATGAACCCTGTTTCAAAATCCGAAAAAATTTAACTCTATTTTAACATTATTTATTCAAAAAGTGATACAAATATGTTTGGAAATCGCCGTTACTTTGCAGCGAAATTTAGAGTTTAAATTTTAGATTTAAGATTTTAGATTTAAGAGTTAGATAATATATAGTTTAATTATAGAATGACTAAAAATGTATAAAGAAATGGAAGTTGAATTATTGAATTGTTATTCGGATTTGCGTAAAGAGATTTCCGAAAGTGTAAGACGTAATTGCGGACATCGCGTCCGTCGTCGTAAAGGATTATTAAACCTGTCGGGTTTAATAGCATTGGCGATGACAATACTATCGCTGGGAACTACATACGGGCAAATCGGTGGGGCGTTCGTTTCCAAACAGGCCATCGGGGGGACGTTCGCTAAAAATGCTACGCTTAGGCTTTATATTCAGGCTTCAAGCCCGGATGGGGGATATGTGACGTATCAGTGGTGGAGGACACAGGATACGGTGCCGCAATCGGTCGTCAGTTCTTTTACTAACCCGCTCTCTAATACTGACATCCTTGATATTAAGACTAATTATAATGCTGT
>JAISUX010000100.1 GCA_031271805.1 Tannerella sp. | reverse complement strand
AACAAATTATCTTCCGCAGTGAATAGAAGTGTTGAGTTGAGTCTGTATTCGCCTTCACGAAGATAAATAGTAACAGGATGTTCTGCAAGCCGAGCCGCCTGCTGTGCTTTTTCGATAGTAGCAAAAGGATGTTCAAAACTGCCGTCGCCGGTATTGCTGCCCGACGGGGAAACAAAAACCTGCGCCTGCAAAGTTGCGGAGGCGGCTAAGAGAATGAATATGAAAAATTGTCTCATAAATTAAATGCTATTGGTTTGCACAGGGCTTTGAGGTTTTCATTAGGCGTCCCGGACGGGATTTCGCAGCCGGCGTTGGCCAAAAAAGGATTGCCTACTAATTGATAATCAGCGATAACCTTTTTGTAAATGTTATCAGGCGTCCCCGACAGCACGCCATTAACAGGGTCAATGTTTCCTGCTATTGCGACTTTGGGCATCAAGGCGCGGACATCTTTGAGGCTGACCATGTGATCGACGTCGAGTATGTCGATGTCTAAGGTTTTTATTCCTTCAAGGAGGTGCGTGATGTCGCCGCATATATGCAGTTTGACGTAGCTACCCATGCCTTTTATCGCTGTCACCAACTGCTGTTCGCGCGGGAGGATGAAGTTTTCGTAGATATCGGGCGAGACCTGGCTTGCGACGGCATCGCCTATGCCGATAGTGTCGGCTCCCGCATCTACTTGCGCCTTGGCGAAAGCGATACATGTCTCAAGGCAAAGATCCATCAAATCGCAAGCGTACGCCTCGTCGATTATCAGGTCGAGCATGAAATTGCTTACGTCGCGCAGTGTGGCAGCGCTTGCGGCCGGCCCTTCTATCCAGCCGAGTACCGAATATTCGCCGCCAAACTGTTTGCGATATGCACGAGCAGCATTAACACGGTCGAGCATACGCGCCGAGGTCAACGGATCGGGTTTCTGCAGCCGTGCGAAATTCTTGTCCTCGGCAAGCGGGTGAGTGCTTCTGGGCGGCGATTTCTTCATGTAGGTGATATCCGACCCGAAGCCGTGAGTCTCGCGATAAGGATCTGATATACAGCTCAATTGGTCGATGCCGAAATCCTTGGCACATCGGACGTTAGCCTCGACTAAAACCTTGTAGTCCGAAGCAAATGCGGCATAATCCGAACCGATATATTCGGCCGCAAACTGCATCAAAATCGGGGTGCGAGGCACAAAATCGACCTTCTCGCCCTTTAACATTCCTGAATATCTTTCAAATGGTGTCATAGTAAATTTTTATCCATAATGTAATTTTTTTTCGCAAAGATATAAAATAATTCGATTTTTTCGTATTTTTGCCGTCGAAATGATAAGAGAAAATTTGAAATATGGAAATAGCATAGAGCCGGATAGTTATCCGCTTTGTGCACATATCCGTTTTGAAACGCTAAGTTTTAAGGCGTATAGTGCTGTTTATCAGCTATTTACCCCCCCCCGTATATATAACCATAAATCAATAATTATATATGTGATGACTGTTTCGTTAATAACGGAACTGCCAATTGCCATGCAATTTATTAATCCATAAAATATATTTAGTATGAAGACAATTAGACTTTTATTATCAGTGAGTTTTTTATGTGCCTTCACGGTAGCGATATCGGCACAGAGTGTTACGGGTAACTTTGTAAAAATAAGGTATCCACATTCCTTTTCGGACAGTGCGTATTGGACAGATAATTTATCCTTTGAGGTAATCGTTACAAATACATCAAATCCGCAAACTTTCAATATTGATTCGGTAGGTTCTAACGGCTATGTGATAATTATCGGTACAGCCGAAAAATCAGGCGAATATATAAAAGGGCGATTTCTGTTCGATGATAACAATTTTACGGAAGATGCGTATGGCCCCGGCGTTACGCCTTATCCGGCAGACAATAGTTATTTTTCGGGTCTGTATAATAGCGTTCTACATGTAAATGCAATTCGCAAAGGTGACATTTTATATGTTATTGAAGAACAGGTGATAAGTGATTATTCCAAACTTGAATCTCTTGTTGCCGCAAATAAAGTAAAAAAAATAGACCTCACTCGTAAGACTAATTTCCTGTTTGATTTTATTTATTCAGAGGAGAGGGGCGGTTATGAAATTCAAACAGGGCCTGGTTTGGGAATAATTGGGGTTAGTAGTGCACGCGGTAGTCTTATTAGTAGTCCTGTCGGAGATGCGTGGGGAGCAGCACACTTCCTCTTTGAAAGCGAGCAGGGCATTAGCGCCGAAGTATCCGAAATACGTGCGAGTAGGGGTAGTCTTGATATATTGCTGGATGTTCCTGAGGGCAGTACATTCAAGTCGGCAAAGTTTGATGTAACGCTTCCCGACAAGAAATTCACTGTTGATGAGGCTAATACCGTTTTGGCGAATGATTTAAAAAATAGTTTCTCGCTTCAAATAACGCCAAAGAGCAACAATGTTTGGTCGTTTGACATAACGTCAAAAGACGAACTTCGCAGCTCCACTACACAGCCGACGCGCAAAGCCGTGCATGTAGCCTACGAGGTCGAAAAAGGCTTGGCTGATGGCGTTTATAGCTTTAAAATAAGCGACTTAGAGCTTGTCGTTACCGACGACCTTACGATTGGCGGGCAAGAACTTGTCATTCCCGTCACTTTTAGTTCCGAAACGGGAAATGAGACACTCTTAAACAATTCGACGCAGGTTTGGGCAAGCGGAAAAAGGTTATATATCCGCGCCGTCGATGCAAGCGCAGTGAATATTTATAACGTAACCGGCGCTATGGTAAAGACGCTCACCGTTGCCGACGGCGAAACGAGCATCCCCCTGCCCGCAGGCATTTACTTCGTAAAAACAGGAATGAAATCAACCAAAGTTATTGTCCGTTAAATGTGATTGACATCAATAGCAAGTTATGACTATTCCGAGCATTTTGGGTTACGCAGGAAGAGGTTGACGCAATGCTGAAGTACTATGGCTTAGAGGGCAAATGCGAAGAAATACGCGACGCTTTCTACAAGAAAGAATGTCTTTTGGAAATCGTTAGTTGAATATTTATAGTTTTATTTTAGGTTTGTACATCTCCGAAGCCTTGATACCTAAGGCTTTCTTAGTCTCGATGAAGTATTCGAGGCGGCCAAGGTCGCTGTTTCCGGCGTTGTTTGTTCCGCAAGTGAATTTCACCCCCGCATCCTTGGCTTTCTTGATTATTGCGAGGTTGGGAATACGGTAGCGGTTATTGATTTCGAGGGCTTTGCCGCTTTTGGCGAGGGCGGCGACGAATTTATCCATACGCGCTTCCGTCCAAAACTCATCGTAGCGGTCTGCCATCTTCTCGGGCAGGAAACAAGGATTTACATAGATATCCATCGGTTCGGTCAGCACTCCGCATATTTTATCGACTATCAAATCCATATATTGTTGTTCGTTTTCGATCCATGTCTCATCGGAAATCCAAAGGCGGGTGCGGCGGCCTTTAGCGTCGATGAAGGTCATGGCATCGGTGAAAACATAGTCGAACTCATCGCGCACGCTCTGGGAAAAAGTCGTCACCCACTCGCGCCCTTCGGCCTGCATCGCAAGCGTAACCGGCTCATGGCGAAACGAATCCAAGAAAGCAATCACACCCGCATCGTCGGTTATCGGAAAGCCGATGCCGCAGTTAGGAGCGATAGCGTAATTGATGCCGCTCTTAAGTGCATGATTACAGATGTCGCCGACCGTTAGCCCTCCCTTCAGATGGGCGTGATATTCGAGCACGGGAAAATCCGCCTGATGCAGGCGGATTATCTCGTCGTCGTTCTCGTCAATGGCCACGACAAGTTGCCTCTCGTGCTCGTCGGGAAGCGTTTCTAAAACGATACTTCGCAACTGTATCTCGCCATTGCCCTGACTTTCAAGCGCTAATGTTCCGCTCGAAATAAGGGTGTTCGTGTTTTCGCCGATGCGGTAAGGCTCATCCGGCTGATTATATTCTACAACATCTATGCCGTTGACGGATACCAAGATGCTGTTATAATCGACACTTATTCTTAATTTAAACCATTCGCCTTCCTTGGCGATGCTTTTTGTGAGGTTACGTACCGAAACAAGGCTACCGGTCATACGCCACCATACCTCGTCGGTAATATCGTTGTTGATAGCTACTTTATAGCCTTTCGACAGCGTGCCGTCGGTATGAAACCATAGCGCACCCTTGCCGCCGGGCGTAGTCCTGATATCCAGTTCGACGACAAAATTTTTTAAGTCGCCCTTAGTTAAAACTGCTTTCGCGTCCTTGCCCGAAAGCGTCATTACGCCATCCTTGACGGCCGTTTGACCTTCCGTAGTCCAACCTTTCAAGTCCTTTCCGTTAAAAAGAGTCTTCGCCCCTTTTTCGCTGCAAGCCGCAAATAAGATGCAGCAAATCAATGTAAATAACAATGCTTTTAGTTTCATAACCAACAAATTATAATAATATCATGCCGCAAATATACTCTTTTTTATTCTTAAAAAGAAAAAAAAACATATAAAACTTCATTTATTTGAAAAAAAACCATTACTTTTACATATTTATTCAACAAAAATTTATCATAATGAAAAAGATTTTATCAGTACTGATTGTCGCCTTGTCGGCGACAATGTTCTCGACGGCGCAGAATAACACGTTGACGGACAAGGAGAAAAAAGATGGTTGGAAACTGTTGTTCGACGGCAAGTCATTCGACGGTTGGCGTAAATGCAATGCGACTGACATGGCTGCGAACTGGATTATCGACGATGAGGCGATGAAGGTTACGCGCGGTGAGCGCAAGGGTCGCGGCCAGGGCGGAGACATTCTCTATGCAAGCGAGAAATACTCGAACTTTGAACTTTCGATAGACTGGAAGATTGAGAAGGAAGGTAATTCGGGCATTTTCTACTATGTCGTTGAGACTCCGGGCAAACCTATCTACGATGCGGCGCCCGAAGTTCAAGTGCTCGACAATTGGTATGCCGGCGACAATAAACTGACCAACCACCTTGCCGGCTCGCTTTATGACATGAAGAGCGCACTGCCGCAGAACGCCAAGCCCGCAGGCGAATGGAACACTATCGTTGTACGTGTCGAAAACGGCAAGGCGACGCACACGCAAAACGGCGTTGTAGTATGTGAATACACCATTTGGACACCGGACTGGTACGAACTGGTAGCCAATAGTAAATTCAAGGACTGGCCTGGTTTCAAGGAAGGTCCGGCTAAAGAAGGTTACATCGGCTTGCAAGACCACGGTTATAACTGTTGGTTCCGCAATATCAAGATTCGGAAATTGTAATTTACTATATGAAATTAAAACTTATTTATCCCAAGTGGAAAAAATTGCCGGGGCAAACCACCTTCAATCTTCCTCCACACGGGCCGGTCGTTTTTGCGGCTACACTGCCGGAAGACGTAGAAGTGTCGTTTACCGATGAGAATGTCGAAACGCTTAATTATGAGGAAGAATGTGACCTTGTGGCTATTTCTATGATGCTCTCGACGCAGGTCAAGCGGGGATGGGCTATAGCCGACGAATACAGGCGTCGGGGCAAGCAAGTCTTGTTCGGCGGCATCTCGGCGATGCTTCATGCCGAAGATACTATGCTTCATGCCGACAGCATCTTTCTCGGTGAAGCCGAAGGACGCATGAGCGAAGTGATAGACGACTGGAAGCGTGGCGAACTGAAGAAATTCTATAATTATATGACGAAACAACCGCCGATAGAGGACGTCGGGCCTGCCCGTCGCGACCTCTACAAGCGGGAACTGTATAACCACAAAGGGGTGCAGATGGTCGATCTCTTTCATGCCTCGCGGGGGTGCAAATTCAGTTGCTATCCTTGCGCCGTGTCCTACCTCGGCGGGCGCATCTTCCGTCCGCGGCCTCTCGACAAGGTTGTCGAAGACCTCGCTTCGATTGAGAATAATCGCCTCTTTGTCGTGGATAATTCCTTGGCGCAGAACAAGGAATGGGAAATGGAACTTTTCCGCGAAATGATCCCGTTCAAAAAGAAATGGATAAGTCATACGATTGAGGACGACCCAAAAGTGCTCGACCTCGCCGCCCAAGCGGGAGCGTGGTATGTCTATCAGGCCGTTTACGACACCTCCGATTATATCAAAGAACGTGTCAAACGCTACCATGACTATGGCATCGGTGTCGAAGGAACTATCCTGCTCGGCATAGACAGCCAAACGGAAGACGACATTAAACGCCTCATTGACTTCCTGTTAGAAATCAATCTCGACCTTGCCGAGTTCACTGTTATGACGCCTTTTCCGCACACAAAAGGTTATGACGATTACTTGCGGCAGGAACGCATTTTCGATTTCGACTGGGATCATTACAACGCCGGGCAAGTCGTTTTCCAACCCAAAAACATGTCGCCCGAACGCCTGCAGGAACTCTATGAATATGCCTGGGACACGTTTTACAAGGATGAAAGCCAGGAACAGAAAATGTTCAAACTATTCACTCAGGTAGTGCTTCGTGAGATGGAAGACGGAACATACCGCCCACGCGAACGCTCGCTGATAAACAAGTCGTTCGGGAAGAATGTGGTGCGTAATATTTCTGCAAATCATCTGTAATCAATGAATTTTATCAACTTCCGGCTTGTCGGTGGTTGTTGTTTCTTTGCAATCAACTCTATTGGCTCGAAAACTATGTCGGGTGCGACACGTATGCGCGAGCGGAAATGGTCTTTTATACGTTTGACGAAACCTTCGCCGCTGAGGTTGCTGCCGACAAGGATACGGATGCCGTCGGTACCGAGCGTATTAGTGTAAACCTCTACTATATAATTCTTTATCTCCGGGATATTTTCCAAAATCTCGTAGAGTGAGGCCGGATAGAGCGAGGTGCCTTTGTATTTTATCATCTGCCCTTTGCGACCGAGAATCGGACCTATTCGCAAGGAATTTCGTCCGCAACGGCACGGCTCGTCGAAATGGTAACAAAGGTCGCCTGTCTTGAAGCGTACAAGAGGCATACCTTCCACGTCAAGCGTCGTTATAGTCACTTCACCGGGTTCGCCGGAAGCTACGGGGCGGTTTTCGTCGTCGAGAAACTCTACTATCGTCAGATTGGGCTTGTGGTGGGCGCCGCACTGTTCGATGCACTCGTTGAACGACGACTGCATCTCGGTCGAGGCATAGTTGCAATACATCTCAAGTTCCGGCCACTGTTCATGGATTTTTGTGCCGAGGATATTGAAATGATGCTCGTTGTCGCGTATGGATTCGCCTACGCAGATTGCCCGTTTCAGGGTCGATTTACGGTAGTCGATGCCGTGTGCCTGCGCAAACTCGACAAGTTTCAGCAGGAAAGACGGCACGCATATACAAACTGTCGGATTGATGCGGCGAATAGTGTTCCACTGCAGTTCCGGGATGCCATTGCCGACGCGGATGACGCCCGTTCCGTAACGGATGCAGCCTAACATGCTCGCCTGCCCTGCCATGAAACAGCGGTCGATGGTGCACATCAACTGAATAATGTCGGACGGCAAACAGCCGGCTAACTCATACGAAAGCATCTCACTTACCGACAAACGGCGCAAATCGTTTTCTGTGTCGGCAAACATGACCGGTTCGCCGAGCGTTCCGGAAGTGGTCATGTAATCGCGTATGTCCGTCAAGGGCGCACACACGAAATCCATGTTGCGCGACTGCAAATCTTGCTTGGTAGTAACCGGCAAGCTGCGCAAATCTTCAAGGGTGCGGATTTTGGCGACATCAATCTTCTCCTTTGCAAAAATATCTTTGTAAAAAGGAGAACGAATGGATACATATTCAAGCATCTCGGCCATTTTCCGTTCTTGGTAAGCCTTAATCTCAGGCTTTGAAATATATTGGAATTTTATCGGATCCATAATGAAAATTTTTTTAGGTTTATTTTTTTGATTCATGCACTAAAAGACGACTTTTATTCCTTACCGGAGTAGCGTATATTCCGAGGAAAATACTCCGCAAGACTTCTTTGTCGCCATCAATCGCGGCGAGCATCGTTTCAAGTCGTTCGGCGAAGGCTTGTTTCTCAGCTTGGGAATAACGATCGGAATATTCGTCGGCGCCTGCCAGCATGTCGCAGGCAATATAGTTGTTCGGGAACAGCATATAGTTCGTATAAATACGATTATCTATCAAAGTAGCAACGTTTTTATAGAAATCGTTATGGCATTTGTAGTCGAATTGCAGTTCGTCGCGTGTCAGCGGGCGGCAAATGCTAAGATTGACACGTCCTTTCTGCTGCCGGATACCTGTCAGGATACTGTTGAGGTCTTCTCCGGCCTGTTTGATGTATTTCTTGCCGTCGCGCGAAAGATATAATTCCTTGGTTTTTAGGATGTCGCACGATTCTATTTCGTAGGAAATGGATATTGGTACGATGTTGAGTTCGCCAAGCGAGCGAGCAGGGTCGTTGCCATCGCTCATGCAAAACATCTTGATGATACCTTGGTCGGTCATGTCGTTGCCGTCCTTGGTGCGCCCGTTGCGTTGCGCTATCCATACCGAATCGCCTTTATCTCTGATAATGAAGCGAATATACTCCGAAAGATGCAGTGAGTTTGTGAGAAATTCGCGCAAGTTGCCGCTACGAATGACCTTGAACATCTTGTTGGCTTTGCCGATATCGACGACCAACTGCGGGTGCATCAGGTTGCTGCCGAAAGTTATTTCCGTCGTACGGAAGCCATTAGAAAGGAAAATGCCCTGAAGCAGTGATGAGTCGAGCATGATGTCGCGGTGGTTTGAAACAAAGAGATAGCTTTTCGTGCGGTCAAGTCTTTCGATGCCATCGTAGGTCAAGTTCGTAATCGACCGCTCAACTATCTTATTATTAGCATGATACATGACCAAGTCCTGAAACTCTTCGGTCGAACGAATGGCGGCAACCATTCTGCGTACATCCTCAACATCTCTATCCGGAAATATGAACTTCGACAACGGCGCAAACATATCACTATCGGCTATCCGCCGCATCGCCGCAGGGATTTCGGATTGGTAATATGGCCTTATATCATCGAATTTGTCTTCCATACACTTTTATCGGGATAATATATTCATTATTTCGTCTATCGGTAGTTGCCGGTATGCAGGTTTCCCTCCGCTTTCCGGAAATGTGACATGAAAAAATTCCTCGTCATAGAACGATAGCTTAGAATTTGTATCGGGATTACATTCTATATATGTTATGTCTCTGATATTCATGCTTTTAGCCTCGCAAATTTGTTTTGCAAGCGACTGTCCGGCGTAAGTTACCGACGTGCCGGGATTGTCTTGATACAATTCTGTGACGATGACGAAATCCGTCCCATTCTTACGAATTATTTTCAGCCCGCATTTCGACGGAACATCCCATTGCCCTTTATAATCGAATATCTCATCGTAATATTTTTCAGGAACCCTCATGTGCTTATTTTGATGCAAATACCTGTTATACAATTAATTTTTCAACATAGCTACCACCGTATATTACAGTAACAGACCGCAAAAATACAAAAAAAATCCGAAAATGAAACTTTATGCTCAAAATTTTATTTTGTAGGCCGCTCGCAAATCATACATTTTTGTATAAACAGAAGGCCATGAAATACGGATATGTAGATTGTTTTCACTTCGCATAATTATATAAGTAGCACAAAATAAGTCTGTTATAATTTTTGGCACAATAATTGTTACAGTCGATAATAAAGAGTATTTTATATGATGAAGGTAAAAATATCGGATAGTATGATTTTAGGCGGAGAATATGGTGTGTTTTTTTCTTGCGCCACGTTATTCTTTTTATTTTATAACGCATTTGTTTAATTTAAAAATAAAAATTTATGAAGACAATTTATTTATCGGTTTCGGTTTTATTCTCGTTTTGTTTATCGGCTCAAAATACGGTCGGTATTGACGATGGCAAGAGTAATCATGTAGAGGCGTCTAAGGACTTAGACGAAGTAGAGGTTTTTTACAGGATTAAAAACAACTCGTTAAAGGACACTACTGCTAATTTGGGCTATTGGAAGGGGCTTCAATTGCTGGATGTTCCTTTTTCCATGACTACAATTTCCGGTGATGCAATGAAAAATTTGCAGGTAACAAGTCTTAATGAAATGTCAAAACACGTACCGTCGATGCAGATAGAAGCGCGGGGCGGATTTGAACTTGGTCGCCCGCAGACACGTGGTTTTCAGGGGTCGGTTGTTGAGACGAGCCGTCTTGACGGGCTAAACATCGTCAGCACAACGTCATATCCGATGGAACAGATTCAGAATTTAGAGATAATCAACGGATTGGCAGGATCGTTATACGGACCGGCCGCGCCCTCCGGTTCTTTCAATTACTCCTCGAAACGTGTGTCAACAAAATCCTTGACCGATGTTAGCATGTATTATCAGCAAACGGGTATCACGGGCGTACATGGCGACATCAGCAGATATTTCCGATCGACAAACGGCTATTTCGGTTTCAGGTCAAATATTTTATATGCTGACGGAGAGGGATTTGCCGTAAACAGCAATCTTAACCGATGGTTCGTCAGTTCGGCTTTCGACGCTAAAATAGGGAACCTTAAAATAGAAACCAATTTCGGAAGATACAACTATAAGCAGGAAGGTTATCCCGGAGGGTTTTCTTATTCGTCGAAAGTATCTCTGCCAAAAAATTTAGACCCTGTCAAGGCCGGATACGGACAGGAGTGGGCAGGCGCGGACTTGCGCACCATAACGGCAAGCGCCCGCATGATTTATACTTTTAATGGCAATTGGAGCATTACAGCCGGGATACTTAACCAGTTGGTTGACAGGCTTATGGTGAATCCGTCAAACAGTCTTATTGATGAGAATTTATTCCGTCAAACGGTGAGTCTTACCGCTACGGCAGGCAGATTCAAAGTGCTTAGTAATATGGTCAGTATCAACGGGAAAGTCAAGACCGGCACGATAGATCATAATCTGATTTTCGGAACCAACGGCTTTTCGTGGGGCGTGTACGGAACGTCGGCTAATTCTTCCGTAAGTAGCGTGATCGGCGATTCGATAAATATTTACAGCCCCGTCATAGCGACCCAGCCGGCGACAATGCCAAATAAAGGAAGTCATTATCAATCGGGCGATAATTCGCAGCAGACAATAAATATCGGCGATAATATTCGTTTCAGCGAACATTGGCTCGTATTGTTATCAGCAAGTTACAGTATGTTTAATAATAAATCCTATTCTCAGAAGGGCGAAGTGACCAATACTTATAAAGACGGAGCGGTTAATTACTCTGCAAGTTTGTTGTATAAGCCGTCGCGAAGCATGACTGTTTATGCCACTTATAGTGATGTAACGCAAACAGGGCCGTCTAATACGCTTGATAATGTGACAACGGTGCTCGATCCTATCCGGTGTACGCAGTATGAAATAGGCTACAAAGCGTCGATTGCAAACATGGTTGATTTCAGCATGGCTGCTTTCCGTATAAATCGTCCGTTTGCTTTTCTTGATCCTGAAGATAAGGTATTTAAATTGCAGGGAGATCAGGTTAATACGGGTTTAGAACTTAACGGCGACTTGAATGTCAAATCATTGCACGTCATGGCAGGGATTACATTTCTTGACCCTAAACTGAAATCTACAAAATCCGAAGAAACATCTAATAAACAGGTAGTAGGCGTTCCAAAAGTCCAAAGCAACGTATTCGCAGAATACAGATTGCCTTTGGAATCGGATATTTCTATAAACGGAAATTTTCATTATACCGGTAAAAAGGCGTCTAACGACACAAATACGGCATGGATAGACGGATATGCCACTTTTGACTTAGGTGCAAGATATACAGTGAGTTATAATGACAAAAAAATAATCTTGAACGTTCAGGCATCAAATATTTTGAATGAAAAATATTGGGGATCAATATTCCCAAGCAGCATAAACGGCGATGCCGGTAGCTATAGCGCCTTCATGGGCAATCCGAGAGAAATCAAGGCTTCGGTCAGAGTGGTATTTTAAAAAAGACGGGTATGGAAAAGTTATCACAATTAATAATCTTCGCTGTTATTTGTCTATGTATCAATCAGATACATGCGCAGCGTAAAGTGAGCGATATAACGGGAACTCAAGTTGTTTTACCCGACAAAATTGAGCGTATAGCCGACTCATGGCCGGCGCATAACGCCATAGTCACAATGCTTGGGTACGGAGATAAAATAGTGGCAACGGTAGTGTCGGAAAGGATGTGTCCGTGGTTGTATAAGATTAATCCGGCGATGAAAAATGCCGTTCTTGCTTTTTCGCCGAATGCAACCGGTTCGGTGGAAGAACTTGTGAAAGTTCGCCCTGATATTGTGTTTCTCACAGCTCTTCATGCTAATGCGGAGGCTATCAAACGAGCGGGGATGACCCCATTTTCCCTGAGCCTGTCGGATTTTCCTACACTTCGGAGTTGTGTTCTAATGACGGCCGAAGCGCTCGGAGGGGAGGCAAAAGAAAAGGCCGAAAAATATGCGGTCTATCTCGACGATATTACCGAAAAAATAGGCCGGAAAACAGAGTCGGTACCAAGCAACGAACGTCCGCGAGTATTGCATCTGAGTAATATCAATCCATTTTCGGCTGACGGTAAAGGTTCTATGATGGATTCATGGATTAAGCTGGCAGGCGGCGTCAATGTGGTTGGAGAGGTAACGGGCGCCAACAGACAAGTCTCTGCCGAACAGTTAATCATCTGGGATCCTGATATTATAATAGTTGGCAATACCTCAAATGATATTACCGAAACGGCTATCACAAATAATCCCGTTCTAAAAAATATCAAGGCGGTAAAAGATAAAAAGGTGTATATCAACCCTAAAGGGATGTTTTTCTGGGACAGATACAGCGCCGAAGCCATATTACAGCTTCAGTGGGCTGCAAAAATTTTCTATCCCGAAAAATTCAAAGAGATTGATATTACATCGGAAACGGTTGATTTTTATAAAACATTCTTCGACTATCCGCTAAGTAACGAAGAAGCAGAGATGATTATCAAAGGAATACCTCCGAAAAAATGAGCGAACAACAGAAAATCAGCAATGATGCGCAGACAGGTTGCAGGATGTGCGCAATTTATCTTGTGGAAAGGTGCTATAAGAAAAATATGCTGTTTCATATCATACGAGACCCGTTAGTCTGGGGCATGTATTTTCTGGGATGGTGTAACGGCATCAATGTCAGGCAAATAGTTGTAGGGAAAACGCGATGCAACGGATGTATCCGATTCCTTAAAACGGCTCTTGAAGAAAAGTCGCCGACATTCAACTGTTTGAATAAATTTATAGGACCGCGTTTTGCGAAAATAAGGAACTCGATGCTAACGGATGAGGAAATAAGGGAAGGCAAACGTCTTGCGGCAGAAATGTAGCCTTCTCTTAGACTTCGCCGACAAACTATCACAACAACTCGATTATATTTTCGAGGTGTATGCCGTGTGAGCCTTTTATCAATATGTTGTAGCCGTGCAAAGGATTTTCGACTAAGCGGGCGGCGAGGTCTTCGACGTTCTTGAAGTAAGCAAATTCCTGATATTTTTCGTCTATATTGCCACGTTTCTTTGCCGTAGCGGAAGCGAAAATTTCGCCGACAAGCAACACTTTGTCTATGTTCGACGCTGCTATCAGTTCGAGTATCTCAACATGAAGCTCGTCGCTTTTGGCGCCGAGTTCGAGCATGTCGCCAAGAATCACGGCTTTGGGCGAGGATTTCAAGGATGCGAAATTTTCGAGAGTCGCCCGCATACTGCTCGGATTGGCATTGTAAGCGTCGATTATAAGAGTATTGCAGGCGGTTTGTTTCAGTTGCGAACGATTATTTGTAGGAATATATTCGGCTATGGCGGCGCAGATCTCTTGCTCAGGGACGCCGAAATAGACGCCAATCGTTATTGCAGCAAGGGCGTTTAGCATGTTATATGAGCCTACAAGACGAGTAGCAACTTGATAATCAGTGGATTTGTCGGCGTTTTGACGCCAAATGAATGAGACGTAAGGATGGGCTGTAGATAACCGTCCGATGATATTCAAAGCGCCGGGGATAGAATCTTGGTGCGTTGTATAGCTCGCAACAGTACACCGTTCGGCGGCCATGCCTGTGAGGATTTCGTCATTGGCATTGACGAAGATTTTGCCGCCGGTGTCACGCAGGTAATCATAGAGTTCGCCTTTGGTCTTGACCACCCCTTCGAACGAACCGAAACCTTCAAGATGGGCATTGCCGACATTAGTTATCAAGCCGAAGTCTGGGCAGGCTATGGCCGCGAGGTCGCGGATTTCGCCGGGATGGTTAGCGCCGATTTCGACGACTGCTATTTCGTGTTCGGGCTTCAGGCTAAGCAAAGTCAACGGAACGCCGATATGGTTATTGAAGTTGCCTTTGGTATATAACACCATGAATTTCTTCGACAAAACAGCCGCGGTCAGCTCTTTGGTCGTCGTTTTTCCATTCGTTCCCGTGATGCAAATTACTCTCGTACCTAAGGTCTTACGATGCAGGCGGGCGAGTTCTTGAAGCGTCGCGAGCGTGTCGTCAACGACAATTAATCGCTTGTCATCGGAAACCTGAGGCGCCTTGGCAATATTATCTACGACCGCATAAGCGCATCCTGCTTCAAGCGCCTTCAGAGCAAAGGCGTTGCCGTCGAAATTATCGCCCCGTAGAGCGAAAAACATAGAGCCGGCCAAGCAATTACGGCTGTCTGTCGTGACCGCCGCACACCTCAAAAATATGTCGTAAAGAACGGAAATATCCATTTTTCTTAATATTTTTTGATGCAAAAGTAATATAATTTTCTTGTATTTTTCACAGCAATATGGAAATCCTTCCTATTTTCTATAAAATTTCGTTCCATCGTTTTGATAACTGTGCGCCATGCCTTGCACAAACTTTCTTTCGAGGCAAAAAAACAAAACCCGCAGCCTATCCCCAACTTGCAAATTGTTTCTAAAAATGCGTCTTAAAAAAACGCCGTAACAACAAGTATCAATAATGTAATACGTATCTGCCTTATCTTTATATGAAATTTGTTTGCCATGCAAACTTGTTAATATATCAATGAATAAGTTTCTGTTCCAAAATATCTTTTATCCACGTCTCAATTGTTACAAAACCTGTGGCATTGGCATGGACAAGTGCATGAAAAAATCTTCTCATATTCGGGTTATGCTTGCTTGTTTCGGATTTTGTGATGGCTTTCAATCCGTTTAAATCGGATGGAATGTTATAATCGGTTGGGAATATGCCACTTTGAGATGCCGTATCTAACAAGAATCGTTCTATTGCGGGAGATATCGTAATAAACCAATGCAGTCTCGTAGTGTGTTTGTAGAGACATAGTGCGCCGATATTTTTAACTTCGGTAAAGTCTTTCAAGTAGGCTATCCCGTGTTTGTCGTTATCAATTATACCTATGGCGAAAGCATCCGAAAATTTGGTTTGCATTGTGCGCGAAACATTGTTACAGCCATATTGATGTTGTAAATCAGGATGGTCTCGTGTAATGACTTTTAGCATCAACGAATCAGTGTAACACTCTGTGATAATGACTTTCCGCATACTTTAATCCAGATAACGTTCAATATCGAAAAAGAGGTCTATGCCGTCAGCGTAGCACTGTTCAAGTTCAGCGTCGGTCAGATGTCGAGCGGTGGTCTCGCCATTGCGGAAGTCTATTATATAAACGGCTAATTCTCTGCGTATTTCCGCATCTTCAAGAAACTCATTTACAATGACAGGACTGTGAGTGGCAATGAAAAACTGATTGCTCCTGCTCGCTGCAATATCGGCAGTAATAGTTCTAATGTAGGGTGGAAATGCGTGGGCTTCAGGCTCTTCAAACAACAATATGGAATCAGTATTTGAAGCAATCGCCGTTTTGTAAAAAATGATACGTTGTAAAGTATCGGCGATGGAAGAAAAGGGCAACTGCATAACTTCCTCGTTTTCTATCCGACGTTGAACCTTAATACTGCCGGTTGTTTTATCCAACACGTACTCTAATCCGTATTTTGACAACTCTTTCTTTAACCATGTTTTAAATTCCAAGAGATTTGTATTTCTTGAGATTACATCTATAAGATTTTCACCATAAGGCGGTGTCAAACAGGTTTTTCCTGATGATTGCCATCGGTTATTTGCTTGAAATACATATCGTTTGATATTGGATTTCAGCCTTTCGATGCCGTACACAATTGATTGTAATACCAATTGTGATGAAAAATTAAATGATTCATCTTCATAGCGAATACAATCCTCATCAATAAATGCCGTAATTTTCCTTTTGTTTGCCGAAACACTGAAATAGGATTCTTTGGCATTATAAAACAGTTCGTTAGCGTGTTCGGCGCGAACTAATTTGTTGAGGCTGTCTCCTTCAGCCAAAAACGGAAGTGAAAACAATCCAAGCGCTTCGATCAAATTCGATTTTCCGACATTCGGGTAACCGATAAACAGGTTGATGCGTCTGCAATCAATCAATTTCAAGTATTTAACTGACTTGAAATTGCAAATTTCTATATGTTTAATAAAATTATCCATGCTCTTTTTTCTTGCAAAGTTATTAAATTATTATTTTAAATCGTCGAGTTTTAATGTCTTAGATGCTTTTTCCGCATATTTTTCGTCCATACTTTTGTTTTCATAATAAAAAGAAAACAGTATTTCGGAACAAGGACGGCCCATATTGTTTACCGCGTTGTAAATAATATTATTCATTTTGGCATCGTACAGTATCAACGCCTCGTCAAGTCCGTCAGGTTCGTCGCCGTTGAAATCTTCCATAAGTTGTCCGTGGCAAGAAAAATGAATTATTACAAAGTCATCGGACTTTACTTTTTGCTGCAAAGCTGTTATCTCATTGACGATTTGCCGCTTTGTTGCAAGTGAATCTCTTAAAATCACAATGTTTCCGGACTTAAAGCCATGTGTTTTCAGTGTGGACTCCAGCAAAGAAGCATCATTGTTGGCGTATATCGTCTGCCATCCCGAATGAACAGGATAGTTGGAAACGGCAACAATCAATGTTCGCTTTCCATCTGCTAATGCGTGGAATTGAAAAACCAACAGCCCGATTATGAGATATTTTATCGTCTTCATAAGCGCAAAGTTAAGAATAAATTTTGTAAAAACAAAAATATCATAGCGAAAGCAAAATGGATGTAATGCACCAAAAATTTTTAAAAAGATGCGCCAATTTTTATTAGTCTGTGTATAATTCGGAAAAATTTGTCTATATTTGCAGGATAAAAGTTATGACATATAGAAGGACATTAAATATAAAAGG
>JAISUX010000081.1 GCA_031271805.1 Tannerella sp. | reverse complement strand
TATCTGACCATTGTCAATTTGCGTCTGCGTTGCCGGCGTCAGCACAAGTCCGTTATTTTGTATCATCAGATTTATAGCCGCCAAGTCCCCCGAATTATAGCTAACCCCCCAAGCCGTCGTACTAGCAAGCGATAGTATCACTCCCAGCAAACAATTCAATAATTTCGATCTCATTTCTATCCATTTTTAGTCATCCTATATTTAAACCCTATACATTAAAAATCGAATATCTAAACTCTAAACTCTAAACTCTAAACTCTGAAATCTAAACTCTAAACTCTAAAATCCGATCTTTTCGCGCCGCAAAGTAACGGCTATTTCCAAACATATTTGTATCATATTTTGAATAAATAATGTTAAAATAGTGTTAAATATTTTCGGATTTTGAAACAGCGTCTTCCAAATATACAAAAAACGACACAAATTTCTGGTCTAATATCGAAAAACGATACAAATTCCCCGAAAACCGGATTTTTGTATCAAAAAAAGATAATTGCAATTTTCGTAAATCGCTGGAAAAATTGTACTTTTGCACGATTAAAAGTATAATTTATCAACAAAATGAAACGATATATCTTCGTACTTGCCGCTTTAATACTTGCGATTGCTTGCAATGACATAAGCCATTCGCCCCTCGACGGCAAATGGCAACTTAAGACTGTCGAAAAAAACGGCGTGACAACGGCCGTTGATACCGTATGGTATAATTTCCAGTCATCTTCGGTCTTCTCGCTTCAAATCTATGTTCTGCAATGGGATTCCGTTTTGAATCTTTATGGGTTGAAGACGCAGACCGACAATGTTATAGATATAAATCTTATAGAAGAGGCCTACCTTGACATGATTGACTGGAACGGAACAAACCGTCGATTTACCATTGATATGATTGAGGGCGACAAACTTAAGTTGCTTAGCGCCGAAGGATATAATTATTCATTTATAAAATTCTGATTTACAGGCATGAATGAAGATTATTTGAATGATTTGAACGAAAGCCAGCGTGAGGCGGTGCTTTATGATGCCGGCCCGTCGCTTGTTGTAGCAGGCGCCGGTTCGGGCAAGACACGGGTGCTGACATATAAGATAGTCCATCTGCTGCGTACAGGTTATCAGCCGCATACGATACTCGCCCTGACGTTCACAAATAAGGCTGCACGTGAGATGAAGAATAGAATTTCCTCATTGACAGACGAATATGTGTCGAGATATCTTTGGATGGGAACATTTCACTCGATTTTTTACAGGATACTGCGTCGC
The DNA here is from genome assembly GCA_031271805.1 of Tannerella sp. Taxonomy (GTDB): domain Bacteria; phylum Bacteroidota; class Bacteroidia; order Bacteroidales; family Tannerellaceae; genus Tannerella. Next base: position 26,067 of record JAISUX010000081.1, on the reverse strand, counting down.
GAAGCCGAATACATCGGTTATCCGGCAGATTTCACGATCTACGATGCCACCGATTCCAAGAATCTTATCAAAACTATCATCAAAGAAATGCAACTCGACGACAAGATTTATCGTCCCAACGTTATCCAGTCCCGTATTTCAAACGCTAAGAACAGCCTGATAACGAGCCGTTCATACGCTCAAAACAAGAATCAGCTCGACTATGACTTGAAATGCCGCATACCCTTGGTTGCCGAGATTTATCAACGCTACCAAAACCGTTGTTTCAACGCCGGGGCGATGGATTTCGACGAGTTGCTGCTGCAGACCAATATTCTGTTCCGCGACCACAGGGAGGCGCTTGATAAATACCGGAATCAGTTTCGCTATGTGCTTGTCGATGAGTATCAGGACACTAACTTCGCTCAGCATCTTATCATACACAAGCTGTCGGAGCAGAGCCAAAAAGTCTTTGTCGTAGGCGATGATGCACAAAGCATTTACTCGTTTCGCGGCGCAAATATCGACAACATGTTGCGGTTTAAAGACAATTATTCTTCATGCCGGATCTTTAAACTTGAGCGCAACTACCGCTCGACGCAGAACATAGTCAATGCCGCAAACAGCCTGATTGCAGCAAACAAGGACCAGATACGCAAAACGATCTATTCGGAAAATGAAAAAGGCAACAAAGTGACGGTCATGTCGGCCTATTCCGACTACGAAGAAGCCTACAAAGTAGCGTCAATAATCACAAACATGATGTCGTCGGGCAAATATACTTTCGCCGATTTCGCCGTGCTTTACCGTACTAATGCCCAATCGCGTATCCTTGAAGAAATAATGCGCACACGTATGATCAAATATAAGGTATATGGAGCGCAATCGTTTTACCAACGCAAAGAAATCAAAGATGTCATCGCCTATTTCCGGGTGATAGTCAATCCCAAAGACGAAGAATCCATAAAGAGGATCATAAACTATCCGGCGCGGGGAATAGGCGGCGTAACCGTTGATAAACTGATGGGCGCAGCCCTGTCGTCGGATGTCGGTTTATGGAAAATTATAGCTGATCCGCAGGCTTTCAATGTCGTTCTAAACAGGGGAGCGGCCGATAAAATCGCCAAGTTCCGGCTTATGATTGACGATTTTCGCGAGAAAAACAAGACGATGACTGCGTACGAAATTGCTAATTATGTCATCTCGCAAAGCGGCATAACGTATGATCTCAATCAAGATTCGACAATCGAAGGCATCAGCCGCCGCGAGAACGTACAGGAACTGTCGAACGCAATGACCGAATTTGTTTCCATGAGGCAGGAAGGCGGTTCGGAGTCTGTTTCGCTGACGGATTTCTTGATGGAAGTATCGCTAATGACCGATCAGGACAACGAAAAAGACGATAATGCCGACAAAGTCACGCTGATGACCGTTCATGCCGCCAAGGGGCTTGAATTTAAGAATGTTTTTATCGTCGGGATGGAAAACGACCTCTTCCCGTCCGCTCATTCTTCCGACAGCATCCGCGCTATCGAAGAAGAGCGCCGATTGTTCTACGTCGCCATTACCCGCGCCAAAGAAAACTGTATCATCACTTATGCCAAAAATCGCTTCCGTAATGGGCAAAACAACACCTCTACCCCAAGTTTCTTTCTCGGAGATATGGACGAACGTTTTGTCAATTTCGATGATGATTTCATGTTGACGTCGGGCTATAGGCCTGTAAATAAGCCTGTTATGGATAGATATACTCCTAAGCCCGTTGCTCCGCCTTCGCCGCATACTTCGCTGCGTAAAATATCGGATGTCGATAAAGGCGGCAGCGAGCCGGTCGATTCCGCTCCATCAGGCTTAAAAATAGGTGATAAAGTGACCCACGAACGCTTCGGCAAAGGCATCGTTACCTCCCTTGACGGATACGGTAATGACGCCAAAGCGACCATAGAATTTGAGGTGTCGGGAACGAAACTACTATTGTTGAAATATGCAAAACTGACAATAAATGGATAAATTACTACCCTCGCCATGCTATGTTTTGGAAGAGAATCTTCTCCGACGCAACCTGTCGTTGATCAAAAGCGTCGGTGAGCGAGCCGGCGTCGAGATAATCCTCGCTTTTAAGGCTTTTGCGTTGTGGAAAACCTTCCCGATTTTCCGCGATTACGGCTTTCGCTCGACGGCAAGTTCGGTCAACGAAGCCCGTCTTGCATACGAAGAAATGCGTAGCCCCGCACATTCCTATTCGCCGACCTATACCGACGATAATTTCACGATCTTTCTGCATTACAGCAGCCATATCACATTCAATTCGTTGTCGCAGTTTAAGCGCTTCTTTCCCCATGTTGCCGCTCATAATGAGACCGGCTCAAATGCGAAAATATCCTGCGGTTTGCGTATTAATCCCGAATTTTCGGTCGTCGAGACGGCATTGTACAATCCCTGTTCACCCGGTTCGCGCATGGGGATAACTGCCGAGATCCTCGGCGACACACTGCCTGAAGGCGTCGAAGGTCTTCATTTCCATACTCTTTGCGAATCGACTTCCCACGACCTCGAAATGACACTCGCGGCGGTCGAACAGCGCTTCGGCCGCTTCCTGCCCCAAATCAAGTGGCTCAACATGGGTGGAGGCCACTTAATGACCCGCAAAGATTACGATGTCGAACACCTGATATCCCTTTTGCGATCGTTCAAGTCGAGGTATCCCGACCTTAAAGTAATACTTGAACCCGGCAGCGCTTTCGCATGGCAAACCGGTTACCTGCTGACAAGCGTAGTTGATATCGTTGAAAGCAACAATATCAAGACCGCTATCATAGACGCTTCATTCTCGTGCCACATGCCCGATACCCTCGAAATGCCCTACAAACCGGTAATTCGCGGAGCGGAAAGCTCCGACAAAACTCATAGTTATCGCATAGGAGGTTGCAGCTGTTTATCAGGAGATTATATCGGCGATTACTTCTTCGACAAACCTCTGCAAATCGGCGACCGGATAATTTTCGAGGATATGATTCACTACACTACCGTTAAAACGACTATGTTCAACGGAATACCTCACCCGTCAATTGCAATCAAACACGAAAACGGCGATTACGAAATCTTGCGCGCCTATAGCTACGAAGACTATAAAAGTCGGATGGATTGAAAAAAAACGATGAAAATTAGTGAAATTCATAGATAAATATTATCTTTGCATCGCGAACAGAAAGAAAGATAAAAATGGGAATATTCGGATTTTTTAGCAAAGAAAAGAAAGAAACGCTTGATAAGGGACTTTCAAAGACCAAAGAGAGTGTTTTTTCAAAGATAACGCGGGCGATTGTCGGCAAGAGTAAGGTCGATGACGACGTTCTCGACGAACTTGAAGATGTGCTTATAACCTCGGATGTAGGGGTCGAAACGACGCTTAAAATTATCAAGCGCATTGAGAAGAGGGCGGCGACGGATAAGTATGTCAAGGCGGACGAACTTACCCGCTTGCTCCGCGAAGAAATCGCTGCGTTACTGATGGAGAACAACTCTCAGGACGCCGAATCCTTCGTCATACCCGAAGACAAGCGGCCATACGTGATAATGGTCGTAGGCGTCAATGGGGTGGGGAAGACCACTACCATTGGAAAAATGGCGTACCAATTCAAGAAAAACGGCTTCAATGTCTATCTCGGCGCCGCCGATACCTTCCGCGCGGCTGCCGTCGAACAGTTGGTGATTTGGGGCGACAGGGTAGGGGTGCCGGTCATCAAGCAGAAGATGGGCGCCGACCCGGCTTCGGTGGCTTTCGACACATTAAGCTCGGCGAAAGCCAATAATGCCGACGTAGTGATTATTGATACCGCCGGACGCCTGCATAACAAAATAAACCTGATGAACGAATTGACGAAGATAAAGAATGTTATGAAGAAAGTTATTCCCGACGCGCCGCACGAGGTTCTGCTGATTCTCGACGGTTCGACCGGCCAAAACGCCTTTGAACAGGCAAAGCAATTCACCGCCGCAACAGAAGTTAACGCCCTCGCAATAACCAAATTGGACGGCACGGCTAAAGGAGGCGTAGTGATCGGCATTTCCGACCAGTTTCATATTCCGGTCAAATACATCGGCCTCGGCGAAGGAATGGAAGATATTCAGGTTTTCAGGCGTAACGAATTTGTCAACTCACTCTTTGGCTAAGGGGTTCAATAAACGATGAGAAAAAACAAGGTTGATATAATAACTCTCGGTTGCTCAAAGAATCTTGTCGATTCTGAGCAACTGATGCGTCAATTCAAGGCAAACGGCTATACCGTAGCCCATGATCCGGAAAAAGTCAACGGCGAAATAGTTGTGGTCAATACCTGCGGTTTCATCGGCGATGCGCAGGAAGAATCCGTCAATATGCTTCTCGAACTCGAAGAAGCCAAGAAAAAAGGCCGTATAGGAAAACTGTTCGTCATGGGCTGCCTGTCGGAGCGTTTCAAGAGCGAGCTTGAAGCCGAACTGAGCGGCGTAGATCGCTTCTACGGTAAGTTCGATTGGAAAAACCTGCTAAAGGACATCGGCAAATCGTTTTACGACGACCTGAGCGGCGACCGCCTGCTGACAACCCCCAAACATTACACCTACCTGAAGATTTCCGAAGGCTGTGACCGCAAGTGCTCTTATTGCTCAATACCCTTAATGACAGGTAGTTACAAGTCGCGGCCTATATACCGGATTGTCGCCGAGGCGCGCAAACTTGCTGACCGCGGCGTAAAGGAGCTGCAATTGATAGCGCAAGACCTGACCTACTACGGCATGGATAACTACCGCCACCTCGCCCTTCCCGAACTTGTCGAGCGGCTGTCGGACGTACCCGGCGTCGAGTGGATCCGGCTTCATTACGGCTATCCGGCACGCTTCCCCTACGACCTTCTGCGTGTGATGAGGGAGCGTAAAAACGTCTGCAATTATCTCGACATAGCCCTGCAACACATAAGCGACCGCATGTTACAAAAGATGCGCAGAGGTATAACCGCCAAGGAAACCCGCGAACTTATTGCCCGCATACGCAGCGAAGTGCCGGGGATAAATCTGCGTACAACCCTGATGGTAGGCCACCCGGGCGAAACCGACGATGATTTCGAGGAATTACTCGCCTTCACACGCGAGAGCCGCTTCGAACGCATGGGCGCCTTCGCCTATAGCCACGAATCGGGAACATATTCATTCGAAAATTACGAAGACGATGTTCCCGACAACGTGAAGCAGGCGCGCCTCGACCGCCTGATGGCAGTACAGCAGTCGATAGCCGCCGAAATCAACGAGAAAAAGGTCGGGAAAGTTGTTAAAACGATCATCGACCGATGTGAAGATAAGTACTTTATCGGCCGTACGGAACACGATTCGCCCGAAATAGACCCGGAAGTATTGATTGAAAGCGAAAAAACGCTGAATCTCGGAGATTTCTATAATGTGCTGATTAACAGGGCAGAAGCGTTTGAATTGTACGGACGACCCCAGTCAGGTTGAGAAAAAAATAAGGATTTTTTCAAAAAAAAGTCACAAAAAATTTGCATAATAACAAATAATGTTGTACATTTGCAGCGTAATAACGTAGCAATTGTTCTAATTTAATTAGATTTCTTATGAAAGATGTCGAATTAGTCACCGCATTATCTCGTAAGATGGAAATGCCTCCACACGAAGTACTGGATATCCTGTCAACGCTCTATTCGTTGATGGGTGATGCGGTATCTAATGGCGTGACTGTTTCGATAAACGGAATAGGACAGTTTGAAGCGAAGAAAAAAGGCGAAAGGATTTTGGCCAATCCGGTCAATGGGAAACGATACTTGATTCCGCCAAAACTTACACCCGTATTCAAGCCGAGTGCGACGTGGAAAAATTACTTAAAAAAGTTAGACGAAAATGAGTGAGCGCCTGAATAACAAGAATTTAGCTGAAATCCTGGCTGATCATTCCAACCTCGATAAAAAGCAATCCGAGAAATTCATAAACATAATTTCGGACTATATCACCAATGGGATCGAAAAAAACAGGTTTGTGAAGGTCATGGGGCTTGGCACATTTAAGATTCTTTTAGTGCGCGAAAGGGAAAGCGTGCATATCCAGACCGGCGAACGCTTCGTTATCCCCGCTCATCATAAACTTTCGTTTAACCCAGATAAGTTCTTTAAAGACCATATAAACAGACCTTTCGCCTTTTTCGAGCCTATCGAAACAAATAATGAAAGCTCTCTCGAAGATATGCCGGTTGAGGCGGACGACACGATTGAAACGGAGATGGAAAAGGCTCCGGAAGCGGTTTTAGTTGGAGAAAATGTCGAAGAAAACGTTGAAGATGTCGAATCAATCGAGGAAAACATCAACGTCGCGGAAAATGTTACGGAAGAAGTCGTAGCTATTGAAGAAGAAACTGTTGAATATGAACCGGTTAAAGAAGAACCGATTGAAGCTGAATCGCTTGATGATGAGCCTGTTAAAGAAGAGATTGTTGAAGCGGAATCGTTTGATGAAGAACCGGTTGAAGAGTTTATAGACAAAAATGACGAGCCGGAAAGCGATGATGAATATGCTGATAATGATGTTATTATCCGGCCTGCGGTAAGTCGGCGCAGGAGACACGGAAGTAGAAAGGATGAGCGTGAAATCAAAGTCCCGCTATGGGTATGGTTTGTCCTGTTGCCCTTACTTATTGTTGTGGGAATAGGCGCGGGCACGTTTGCGTTTCTGCGCTACAATTCGAAATATATTACTCAAAGCGAACAATATAATAATGTGGTCGTCGATGATACTCAACATTCGCCGTTACCGATAGGCTCCGTATCCCAAGCAGCTGATAGTGTGTATGTTACCGATGAATTTGGGGTTGTGGGCGACAGTTCGGCCTTGACAAATTACAGGGAGAACATCGGTGTTGTGGCGCCTGTTGAATCCGAATCCGAAACGGCAAACGCCAAGACGGATACGGCTAAGACAAATGAGAGGCGCGTTATAGACTGGCTTGCGCCTTCGCAAAGCGGAAAGAAAGAGCAAGTCAAGAGAGTTGAGAGGCCGAACCAGGATATCGAACGCAAAAACAAAGACTTGCCATCTACTCAAAAGGACTTGGCAAATACGAAACCGACGACGACGGAAAAGAAGACTTTCCCCGCTCGCGTCCGTATGACTGCCGGCTCAAGCCTCACGCAAATAGCTCTCGAATACTATGGCGATAAAATCTTCTGGGTCTATCTCTATGAGTACAATAAAGCTCGTATAACCAACTTCAACAACATTCCGGTAGGCACCGAAATCAGAATACCCGACCCCAAGACTTACGGCATCAATGCTAAGAGTAAGGCCTCAATCGAAAAAGCGACTCTAAAGCAGAGACAGTTGATGAATTGGAACAATTGGGATGATTATCGTTGACGTCAAAATGTTTAAAAATCCTGTCTGTTTCATTATATTAAACAAATTCCACAAACTTTATAGTATTAATTTAAAATTATTTAACGGCATTTTTTTAGAAATAAGAATTAACATTTCTAATTTTGCGCCGCGAAAAAAGAATATATTAACATAACTATAATTGTACTAACTTATGAATGAGACAGTAGATATCCGTGAATTGAACGAACGGATTGAAAGTAACAGCGCGTTTGTGAACATGATAGTTTCCGGTATGGGAAAGACTATCGTAGGCCAGAAACATTTGGTCGATTCATTGCTCATTGGATTGCTTTCCGACGGCCATATCCTTCTCGAAGGTGTGCCTGGCTTAGCTAAAACGTTGGCAATCAAGACGCTTGCGTCGCTTGTTGATGCAAAGTACAGCAGGGTGCAGTTTACGCCCGACTTATTGCCGGCTGACGTCGTCGGTACGATGATTTACAGCCAAAAGAACGAAGAATTTACGGTCAAACAAGGGCCTATCTTCGCTAATTTCGTCCTTGCCGACGAAATAAACCGCGCTCCGGCTAAGGTGCAGAGCGCACTGCTGGAGGCTATGCAGGAACGCCAGGTCACGATAGGCGAGAATACCTACAAACTTCCGGAGCCTTTCCTCGTCATGGCTACTCAAAATCCCATAGAACAGGAAGGCACTTATCCTTTGCCAGAAGCTCAGGTTGACCGTTTCATGCTGAAAGTGGTTATTAATTACCCCAAAAAAGATGAGGAAAAACTTGTCATCAAGCAAAATATCAGTGGCGAAAAGATAGACATCAAGCCAATTCTCACGACCAAAGAGATAATCGAGGCGCGTAAGATAGTCCGCGAGGTCTATCTCGATGAGAAAATTGAGCGTTACATCGTTGATATTGTCTTTGCGACACGTTTTCCGGCCGAATACGGTTTGAATCATCTTTCCAACATGATCGCTTTTGCCGCTTCGCCGCGCGCTTCCATCAATTTAGCCCTTGCTTCGCGCGCTTTTGCCTTCATCAAACGCCGCGGTTATGTCATCCCCGAAGATGTACGCGCAGTATGTCATGACGTGATGCGCCATCGCATAGGTTTGAGCTACGAGGCCGAGGCTAACAACCTTACTTCCGAAGACATCATCAGTGAGATATTGAATAAAGTCGAAGTGCCCTGATAGATGGAAACAAGCGAGCTATTAAAAAAAGTCAGGAAAATTGAAATTAAGACGCGGGGACTCTCGCGTAATATCTTCGCGGGCGAATACCACACGGCTTTCAAAGGTCGAGGTATGGCGTTCAGCGAGGTGCGCGAGTATCAGTTCGGCGACGATATTCGCGACATCGACTGGAACGTGACCGCCCGCTATGCGCGCCCCTACGTGAAAGTTTACGAAGAGGAGCGCGAACTGACCGTAATGCTTCTCATAGACGTCTCGGGCAGTAAAGACTTTGGGACTGTCAACATGATGAAGAACGAACTGACGACCGAGATTGCCGCCACGCTTGCCTTCTCTGCTATTCAAAACAATGACAAGATTGGCGTCATCTTCTTCTCGGACAAGATTGAAAAATTTATCCCACCGCAGAAAGGACGTAAGCATATCTTGTATATTATTCGTGAACTGCTTGATTTTCAGCCAGAAAACCGGCGTACCAACATCTCTCAGGCGCTGAAATATCTTACCAATGCACTCAAGAAACGCTGTACGGCATTCATGATTTCCGATTTCATAGACAAGGGAAACTACTCCGATGCGTTGACGATAGCCAACCGCAAACACGACGTTGTGGCAATCCAGGTTTATGACCGTCGCGAAACCGAGCTTCCGGCCGTGGGTATGATAAAGATGCTTGATGCCGAGACGGGCGTCGAACGGTGGATCGACAGTTCGGCGGCAAGCGTCCGCCGCATCTACAGCGGATGGTGGAGCCGCCGTCAGGACGAAATGACGCAACTCTTCAACAAGTGCCGCGTCGATTCGGTCTCAATACGTACCGAAGATGATTATGTGAAATCCTTGCTGGCTCTGTTTCATAAACGTAATTGATTATTATTATGAATGTTATAAAATCTCATGTCGTATGCCTTACGGTTTTTGCACTCGCTTTCGTTACGGTGCGGCAGGGCTATGCCCAACAGACGCTCGTGGACGTCAAAATCGAAGTCCCCGAGATACTGATAGGCCAACAGACGCTGCTTCATTTGAGCGTGACAACCGACAAGGACAAGCAACTAATAATACCTCTGCCGAATGAAAATTTGACCGACAAGGTCGAAGTCTTGCAGATACTGCCGCCCGACACGATAGATATCAAGAATAATCGCGTGACTATCAAATATGATATGGTAATAACCGCTTTCGATTCGACGCTATGCCTGTTGCCGCCATTCATTGCAATCGATGGACAGGACACTATTTATTCGAATCAGGAAGCGCTCAAAGTCTCGAATCCGGACGACGTCGATTACGATAACCCCGACAGTTTCAAGGATATCAAAACGGTATGGAAACCGCCGTTCGTGCTGTCGGACTACTACGCACTCATCTATAGCATCTTATTCATACTCTTCCTGATTTGTGTCGTAGGCTATTTCATACAACGTATGAAGAAAAGGCCGCAGACCGAAGAAAAAGTGCAGGAAGGCCCGAAACTGCCGCCTCACGAGCAGGCTATCAAGGAACTCAATGAGATACGTGAACGTAAACTGTGGCAACAAGGTTTGAGTAAAGAGTATTATACCGCAATAACAGATACGTTAAGACGCTATATATCAGCTCGTTACGGTATATCGGCTATGGAGAAGACTTCTTCCGAGATTCTTGAAATGATGCAAAGCGAGGAAAAGCATAACAAGGCTGTTATGAATACCCTAAAGCAGATTCTTCAGTTGTCGGACTATGTGAAGTTCGCGAAATTGAATCCGTTGCCCGACGAAAACAATTTGAGTATGACCAACGCAAATATTTTCGTCGAAAGTACTGTGCCTCAACTCGCAGAACAACCTGCAGAGTCTCAGGCCGACCCACAAAATTATGAAGCGACTTTAAAAAAACAATGATATGACTTTTGCACATCCTTATTATTTATATCTTTTATTGTTGCTAATCCCGCTTGCCGCATGGTACGTACTGCGCCAGCGCAAGAAGCAAGCGAGTTTGCAGGTATCGTCAACCGACGCATTCGACAACGTATCGAAGGCTACCACTCTGAGAGTCTATCTCCGTCATGCTCCTTTTGTGTTGCGGATGGTTGCGGTAGCGCTGGTGATTGTTATCCTCGCCCGCCCGCAATCGACGAATAGCCTTGAGAACAGGAGCACCGAAGGCATTGATATCATGCTTGCGATGGATATTTCGGGCAGTATGCTCGCCGAAGACCTCAAACCCAATCGCCTCGAAGCGGCTAAGAACGTCGCAATGTCGTTTATAAACGGACGACCTGACGATAACATCGGCCTCGTCCTCTTTTCGGGCGAGAGTTTTACTCAATGTCCCCTCACAACCGACCATGCCGTTCTGCTTAATCTTTTCAAGGACATCAAGAGCGGCATGATAACCGACGGAACAGCTATCGGCCTTGGCCTTGCCAACGCAGTTAGCCGTATCAAGGACAGCCGGGCGAAATCGAGAGTTATAATCCTGCTTACCGACGGCTCCAACAACATGGGCGAAATAGCCCCCGTAACGGCGGCCGAGATTGCCCATACTTTCGGTATTCGGGTTTATACGGTCGGCGTAGGCACCCGCGGCGAAGCGCCATATCCCTATCAAACGGCTTTCGGTATCAAATACCAGAACATACCGGTGGATATCGACGAACCTACGCTTAACCAAATTGCAACAACAACCGGCGGGCAGTATTTCCGCGCCACCGACAACTCAAGCCTCAAATCCATCTACGAGGAAATCGACCGGATGGAAAAGACTAAAATCAGCGTTCAGCAATACAACAAAAAGAAAGAAGAATACATGCCGTGGGCGCTGTGGGTCTTCGCTCTGCTGCTGCTCGAAACGCTCTTTAGATATACTTTGTTGAGAAATATTCCCTAAAAACGACACGATTATGTTTAGATTCGCTCATCCAGAATATATATGTTTATTGTTAATCCTTCCGGCATTGCTGCTTTACTATTTTTATTTTGTAAAGTTGAAACAGCGTGCGATAAAAAAATACGGTTCGCCGCAACTTTTGTCGAGCCTTATGCCGGAAGTGTCGCCTAAACGTCAGTTGCTGAAGTTTTCGGTCGTCTTTGCCGCAATCGCAGTGATGATTTTCGTTATTGCCGAGCCGCAATTCGGCTCAAAACTTGAAACGGTTAAGCGTCAAGGCATTGAAGTGATGGTTTGTCTTGATGTCTCGAACTCTATGCTCGCACAGGACATACAGCCTAACCGCCTTGAAAAGGCCAAACAGATGCTCTCACGGCTTACCGACGACCTTAATAACGACAAGATGGGGCTGATTGTATTTGCCGGCGACGCTTTCACGCAATTGCCCATCACTTCCGACTATATCTCGGCAAAGATGTTCCTCACGTCAATCAACCCCTCGATGGTCTCGACGCAAGGAACGGCTATCGGCGCCGCTATAAACCTCGCAATGCGCTCGTTTACCCCGGATGAGAACTCAAGCAAGACTATCCTTCTCATTACCGACGGCGAGAATCATGAAGACGACGCCGTAAAAGCCGCTACCGATGCCGCCGAAAAGGGCGTCAAGGTGAATGTCGTCGGTATAGGCCTATCCAAAGGCTCGCCTATAATCCTCGACAACAACGACTATATGAAGGATAACGCAGGCAATGTAGTCATCACACAACTCAATGAGCAGATGTGTCAGGAAATAGCACAGGCAGGTAAAGGCCTCTATGTGCAGGCCGACAACACTAACCGCGCCTTGAAGGCTTTGCAGGACGAAATCAATAAGATGGCGAAGTCGGAAGTCGAAAGCCAGGTCTATTCGGAGTACGACGAGCAATTCCCGACACTCGCATGGATAGTCCTGATACTTCTCGTAGTCGAATTTATAATATCGGAACGCAAAAACCGTTTATTCAAGAATATAAAACTTTTTTCTTAAATTATGATTAATATGGTAGGAAAAATAAGTATTATGTCTGTTATGCTGTTGTTTTTCAGCTGTTTTGCGATAGCTCAAAAGGCCGAACGTCAAAACATCAGGGAAGGCAACAGGGAATATAACAAAGAAAAATATACCGAAGCTGAAATAGCCTATCGCAAGGCAATAGAAGTTAATCCGCGCTCGGTTGAGGGCATATATGACCTCGCCAATTCGCTCTATCGTCAGGACAAATTTCCCGAAGCAGCAGAACAATATCAATTAATAGCAAAACAGGGTGAACGCCTCCTGAACGAAGACCCCGATAATGCCGACCGCCTCGCCGAAGTATTCCATAACATCGGCAATATCGGCATGAAATCGAAGGAATATCAAAAAAGCGTCGAGGCTTATAAGCAATCGTTGCGTCTCAATCCGACCGACGACAGCACCCGATACAACCTCGCCCTTGCTCAGAAATTGCTCAAAGACCAGCAACAGCAACAACAGCAGCAAGACCAGGACCAAAACAAGGATGACGATCAAAAAGACCAGCAAGATCAGCAACAACAGCAAGACCAACAGCAACAACAAGACCAGCAACAACAGCAGCAAGACCAGCAAAAAGAGCAGAAAACTCAGGAACAGCAGCAGCAAAACGAGCAAATGAGCCGCGATAACGCCCAACAAATGCTCGACGCCTTCCTGCAAGACGAAAAAGATACGCAGGAAAAAGTCAAGAAGATTCAGATGCAACAGCAACAAAGTAGAAAGAGGGAAAAGCAATGGTAATAAAAAATATATAAGATAATGAAGAATATAATTCTGTTTTTTATAATGGTGGTTTCGATAACCACAGTCAAAGCGCAAGACATCACCTTCGTTGGTACGGCGCAACCGGCTGTCGTGGTCGGACAGCAATTCCAGATTGCCTATACCATTAACAGCCTGCAAGGTACGGATTTCCGAATGTCGCCTACCGCAACGGAAAACTTCGATAACCTGATGGGACCGTCGGTTTCGACAAGTTCAAGCACGCAAATCGTAAACGGCAAAGCCTTGAACTCAACTACCAGAACTTATACTTATATTTTCGCTGCCAAAAAGGAAGGTACGTTCACTATCGAACCGGCCTCGATAAAAGTAGGTAATTCGGAATACAAATCCAATCCGCTGACAATAAAGGTTTTACCGCCAGACAAGGCCGCTCAGGCGCAGGGTGGGGGACAAGCCCAGGCCGGCAATGCCGCATCATCAGCCGGCATCAGTAACGACGGCATTTTCCTGCGTATAATAGCCTCCAATAGGAATGTCTATGAACAGGAAGGCTTCCTTGTCACGTTCAAACTCTATACTCTTTACAACCTGCGGGGGGCAAGCAGTCTTAAGTTCCCGGAATTTGAAGGCTTCCTCGCCCAAGACATCGAACAGAAGGGAGACACTCAATGGGTACTTGAGAATTATAACGGCCACAATTATAACACAGCCATCCTGAAACAGACTGTGCTTTACCCTCAACGCTCCGGACAAATCACTATCGGCAGCGCCAAAGTCGATGCTATTGTCCGCCTGCGCAACCAGTCGCGCGGACGCAGTTTCTTCGACGATTTCTTCGATACATACCAAGACGTCCAGAAAGAACTGACTACCCAGCCGATAACGATTGACGTCAAACCCTTGCCTTCCGGAAAACCGGCCTCTTTCTCAGGTAGCGTCGGCTCGTTCACAATGACGTCCACAATCAACAAAACCTCGCTCAAAGCTAATGAAGCGGTAACTATCAATTTAGTTATCAAGGGGACGGGTAACATCAAACTCGCTAAAAATCCCGAAATAAAATTCCCGAATGACTTCGAGATATATGATCCTAAAGTCGAGAATAATATCCGCGTCACAACTGCCGGTTCAAGCGGCACAAAGACCATAGAATATATGGCAATACCCAGATTTGCAGGCGATTTCGAGATTCCGCCGGTCGAGTTTTCGTATTTCGACACTAAGGCGGGCGCCTATAAAACCCTCACAACCGAGGCTTATAAACTGCATGTCGAAAAAGGGGAGGGTGGGGCAGACGCTCCCGTCATCTCGAACTACACTAACCGCGAAAGCGTTAAGTTCCTCGGTAAAGACATTCGTTATATAAGAACAGGAAAAGTCCATTTCATTAAGAACAAGGACATTTTCTTCGGCTCATTCCTATATATCATGGCTTACCTGATGCTTGCGGTTCTTTTTATCGTGTTCTTCATCATCTACCGCAAGCAAGTTAAGGAGAACTCGAACATCGCCCTCGTAAGAACCAAGAAGGCGAATAAAACTGCTGTCCGCCGTCTTAAAAAGGCCGAAAAATTGCTTCACGAAAACAAAGAAGAGCCTTTCTATGAGGAAGTTTTGCGGGCATTGTGGGGCTATCTGAGCGACAAACTCAATATCCCGCAGTCGGAACTCAACAAGGAAAACGTGGCCGTCGAACTGGCGAAATACGGCGTTGACGACACGCTCATTGCCGAGTTCCTCGATATTATCAACACCTGTGAGTTCGCTCGCTACGCGCCAAGCGGCACGTCGGGCGCTATGGACAAACTTTTTGCCGAGACCATCAACGCTATCGACAATATGGAAAAGACAATCAAAAAATAAAGATATATGAGAAGGATAATAATCTGTATTTCAATATTTTGCGCATCATATTGCGGCATTGCGGCACAAGAAGCCGACATCCGGTCGGCCGACTCCGCCTACGCAAGCGAACAATACGACCGCGCCATAGAATTATACGAATCGCTCATAAAGACCCACGGCGAATCGTTCGAGTTATACTATAACCTCGGTAATTCCTATTATAAAAAGGGTAAAATCGCAGACGCCATCCTCAATTACGAACGCGCACTGCTAATCAACCCCGGCGATGCCGACGCGCATTTCAACCTTGAGTTGACCAAACAGCAAACCGTCGATAAAAGCGAACCGATACAGGAATTTTTCCTCAAGCGATGGTTCAATGCGGTACAAGACATTATAGGCGTCGATTCGTGGGCAACCTTGGGCATCATCTCCTTCGTCCTGCTAATCTTTTGCCTCGTGCTGTTTTTCTTCTCTAAATTCATGTATCTCAAGAAGTTAGGCTTCTATCTCGGCATTTTATTCATCGTCATCACCGTGTTCGCAAATGTTTTTGCCTACAACCAGAAACAGGAACGGCTGAACCGCCGCGGCGCAATAATCTTCGCCCCGACGGTCACGATCAAAAGTTCGCCCGACGATAGCGGCACCGATATCTCCGTCCTCCACGAAGGCACCAAAGTATTCATTCGCAGTTCGCTCGGCGACTGGCACGAAATCCTCTTTGAAAACGGCAATGTCGGATGGATCAACAAAAAAGACATTAAAATAATATAAAAAAGTATGTTAGAAGATATTCTTAGCCTCGAACGCAACCTGTTCCTATGGCTCAACGGCTGCCACACGCCTTTCTTTGATCAGTTCTTTTGGCTGTATTCGGGATTGAAAACCTGGCTGCCAGTAGCCTTAGTGTTCTTAACCGCCATGTTCTACAAAAATTTCAAACATTGGAGAACTTTATTGCTTTTCGTCGTCGCCATAGCCTTGATTTTTACGATTTGCGACCAATTCTCGTCGCATATATGCAAACCGTTTTTTGCACGCTATCGTCCTTCGCATCATCCTGATTTTAAGGATTATGTGTCACTCGTATTTAATTATCACGGAGGTCTTTACGGCTTCATATCCGGTCATTCGGCCAATTCATTCGGATTCGCAACCCTGACCGCACTCGCCCTCAGATATCGTCCGTTTTCCATTTCTATCTTCCTTTGGGCGACAATCAATGCCTACAGCCGCATCTATCTCGGCGTACATTTTATATCCGACATCGTACCGGGCATCTTGTCGGGTATATTCTTCGGCTGGATTGTCTATAAACTCTATGCTTTCGGCGAAAATAAATTGCTCACTTCAGGCAAAGAAACCATGACTATCCGTGATCTTTATTCCCGAAGCCGACTCAAGTTATTTTTGGTGACATTGTTGATATTCATTGTTATAATGATGATATTCAGTCTGTTATATTCGACGGAAATAATTCCTGCAATAACAATCAGATGATGTTTTATAACATTGTTGTAAAGCATGAAGTTTTTTCCCCGAAAAAGTTTGCCGATACCAAAAAAAATGAGTAATTTTAGCCCACTTAAATAAGTGTATTTAGTATTAATAAAAAGATATAACAATGACAAGAACTATCACATTTAATGAGCTTCGAGAGATCAAAGATCGTTTGCCGGACGGTTCAATGCACTGCATTGCAGACGAATTAGGCGTCAACGTCGAAACCGTCCGGAATTATTTCGGTGGGTACAACTACAAGGTTGGTAAGAGTTGCGGATTCCATTTGGAACCCGGTCCTAATGGGGGAATAGTCGTGCTCGATGACGCTACAATTTTAGATCGAGCTATCGAGATGCTTAAAGACAAGGTTACTCCTGTCTCGGTAGCTTAAATCTCGGAAATGGAAGACAAAGTTATACATAAAGTAGTATTGATCCCTGTCGATTTTTCGGACTATTCGATTCGGACATGTGAAATCGGCTTCAAGTACGCTTCCGAAATTGGCGCCGAAGTGAGATTATTACATGCCTATTGCTCGACAAACCTGCCTTCTACGTTGACATATTTCATGATAGGTCAGGATAACTTTGCCGCCGATGAAGATTCCATAAAAAAAGCCGTAAAAGAGGCGAAGGCCGAGATGGATAAATTGGAATCCGTCATCGAAGCGAAAATTGCCGACGGACAGCTTCCCGCCGTCAAATACGACCATGTCATCACCGAAGGCCTGCCCGAAGACGAAATCATCGCTTACTCGAAGAAATTCCGGCCTATGCTGATACTCATGGGTACAAGGGGTGAAAATCGTAAAAACCTCGATTTAATCGGCAGTGTGACAGCCGAAATAATCGAGATAACGAAAATTCCGCTCCTGACGATTCCGGAAAACGTGTCCTTCGACGACCTCAAAAACGCACATAACATCGCTTTTGCAATCTCGTTTAGTCAACAAGACCTCGTTGCTTTCGATCATTTCGTTGAACTCGTCGGTTGCTATAACCCTAAAATTCACCTGTTCAACATTGTATCAAGCAAAAGCGATTGGGACGAAGTGCGCCTTGCCGGCACTCGCGAATATTTCCGCAAACACTATCCGACGCTGGATGTCGAGTTTTCCGTATTCGACAATACGAATATCCTTGTCTCTGTCGAGAATTTCGTCCGCAATAAACAAATAGATGTCATCGCGCTGACAACGTACCGTCACAGCATCATAACGCGAATCTTCAATCCGAGTATCGCACGCAAAATGCTTTTCCATACCAACACGGCGCTTCTCGTCATTCCGTTACATAGCTGAGTTGCCGCCGCACGTTGTAATTATGGCGTTATTGCTGAGTTGCTTGCTGTGCGTTACAATTATGGATAATTAATATTATGTTAAATAGGATATTCGCGAAGCAGGGAATTAAGCCCCTACTTCTATTTCTTATTGCAAAATTATGGATTTTAATATCGTCTCGGAATCAGGAATGTTTTTACCGTCCTCATTAAAAATTCCAATAATATATTTTCCGTTCCATAAGCACGGAATATCTCCGTTGTACCGGTCTTTAACGACAATAATTCCTTCCTTCAATTCGTCCGTTTGCTTCGTAAAGTCAAAGTATTGCTTGAGGACGTTTTTAGCCGCATCGGAATTGCCGGCGTCAATCACAAATAGCTGATATACAACATCTTCTGCTTTGTATTGGCAAACGAAAACCTTGTTAAGAAACTCATGTCCGATATAGTTTGATGTTATATAAGCCTCCGTATGCGGAATTTTGTTGGCTGTCGGTAATGATTTGAATATCAGCGGATAAGATGCATTAGAGTCGGCTTTAGAAGCCAAAGCCTCGGCAATCAGCCTCATAGCCTTACCTGCGTCGTCCGAGGCATTGCTGCCGTGTATCTTGACGTAGAGCGAGCCGGCGAAGAAAAAGAAACTGCCGTCATCGCCTTGCGCTTCGCCGCCGATATTATAGAATGTCAGGTCGGAAGAGCGCTCCGACGAATACATGCCGAAAGCGTCTTCGGGCGTTGCGTGGCGGTAAACCTGAACGGTAATGTAGTCCTCGCCTTTCTTATAATCGCCGGTCGTCATTTCTTGGAATCCGTTCTCTATGAACAGCGGAGCGGCGCCGTTGATCCGGTCGAAGAGGTTGTCGGGATTGAAAACCTCCTTCTTATCGGGTTTCTCCCACCCTTCTACCTCCGGCAACCATGAGAATATTTCGTCCGGAGTCTGGGAAAAAACTAAGACGGGGAAGGCGAAAACACAAAACAAATGTAGCAATAATACTCTCATAATAAGATGATTACGAAAGAAGTTCATCCGGAACATTCATTACCGGCAGTATTGCCGCAATTTTTTCGCCAACCTTAAAGCCGGATGTACATGAGATCTTGCAACCGGTTTTGCAACTACCGCATACATTGCTCGGAAGCTGCAATTCGGACAGCGTTTCCTTCGATAATTGCGCGTATTTGTAGCCGTAGGCATACATGTAAGCCCGCATCAAATCGGGTATCGGCAAATGTTCGGGGCATTGAGCAAGACATTTCCCGCACGATTGACAGTATAGCATCTCCCGGTTGCACAGCGTTGCGAGATATTTGCGTTCTTCTTCGTTGATTTCGGGCGAATTGACCGCAGCTATACATTCGTCAAGTTGCTCGTAGTTAGTGAATCCGGGGATAATAGTTGTGATATTTTTGTTCTGCCAAACCCATTTCAGGCACGCTCCGGCATTGATTTTCTTTTTGCCGTCGGCGCCCTCTACCCCACCGGTCAAAGTCTTCATCGCTACAATGCCGATACCGGCTTTCGCGGCGCGTTCGATAGCGTCATTAACTTTATCGAGGTCGTTCAATTTGAAGTTATAACTAATCAGAATAACGTCATAAATCCCGGCTTCGATTGCCGCGTCGAGTTGTTCGGGCTTGTTGGCATGGGTCGAAAGCCCGATAAAACGCGCCTTGCCCGATTCTTTGACCTTCTTGGCTGCGGCAATAACACGCTCATCAAGCAGCGTTTCGACGTTCGATATAGCATGAATGTAAAATATATCCACATACTTCATTTTCAGCCTGTTAAGGCTTGTGTCCACCTCTTCCTCGAACTTCTTCTCGAAATCATCCTTAAGCGGATAGTCGAACTTAACTTTCGTAGCGATGATGACCGAATCGCGGTCTTTATCGGCGAAAAATGTCCCTACCATTTCCTCGTTCTTACCGTTTTGGTAGCCGTTAGCTGTGTCGAAATGCTTGATACCCGAATTGTATGCGGCTCTAAGGACGCTCGGATTGTCCGCCCGCATCACTCCCATGCTCAATATCGGTATCTGCAAACCGGTACGACCTAATGTCCGCACCGGAATTTCATTGTCCGCAACCCAACCTTTTTTAGTGATTGCACCAGCTTCACCGGGCAATAACGCGACACCCGCACCTGCAACGGCTGTCATTTGAATAAATCTCCGACGATTAATTACTCTTTTCTCCATACCTTTTATATTTATTTGTGAAATTTGATGCAAGATAATATGAATTATTGAAATACGCTAAGCATTTGTAATATTTAACTTTTATAAGGATTATTTATGCCTCGTAAAACGTCAATTTTGACAAAAAAAGGAGCGTTTACTATTTTCAAGTAATAAACGCTCCCATATTTCGGATATTAATATTTAGTTACTTCCGCCGTTGATAATCTTATCCATCTCGTCATATTTGTCGCCCATGTCAAGATGATAATAGATATTACGCAGAGCGATTTTATTGTCGCTGGCGTCGGGATTGTTTTTGAATGCCTTTTCAAAATACGGTAATGACTTCTTAAGCAAGTCCTTAGCTTTTTCTTTTTCTTCGTTATACTTGTTTACGTCCGAAATCTCGTTTGCTTCGTTCAACTGTGCAACGCCTTGATTATAATATACACGTCCGAGATTCGACAAAACTTCGGCATTTTCCGGGTCAAGTTCCAAAGATTTCTTGAAATATTCTTCTGCTTTAGCATAGTCTTTGAAGCTGGTTTCGTAGATTCTCCCCGCTACATCGTACAACTGGGCATTGTTCGGGTCGTTCTGTATGGCAGTACTGATATAATTCAGCGCTTTATCGTGCCTTTCCGAATTGATATAGATGCCAATCAGGTTGAGCAGGTAGTACGGTTCTTTAGGGAAAATGGCGAGACCTTCGCTCAGGGTATTCTCGAAATTGGCCGTATCTCCCTGATTTTTATACTCTTCCGAGAGATATTGGAACATCTCATTCTGCTTGAAATCAAGTTTGCTTGCGCGTTTCATGGCTTCTATTGCCAAAGAGTGATCTTCCAATGTGCTTGAGGCTATTGCAGCATAGTAATTCGCATATAGATAGTTCGAATCAACAGGCTGAACCTCTCCGGCTTTCACGCCGAATTTCATTATATCTCCATCGGAAATCTTGACGTATTGATCGAAAAACTCAAAAGATTTCTTATAGTCTTTCTGATCGAAAAAGTATGCGCCTCCGTTTATGTAATAAGGGAGATTGGCTTTCAGGATAGGCTTCATATCTTTCGTTAGCTTTGTACTCACTTTTCCCTTTTTATCAGGAATTTGTTCCAATTCGTAGGCTTTCTGGAAATACGGGTATATGTTGTACAAAGCATTGTACATCGCGGCTTCGTCAGGTTTTTGACCTAACATCTGCTTCGTGTTTTCGCCGTCAAACTGCGCGTTCTCAATCTGTCCGGCGGTGTACCACGTTTTCGCATCGTCCTTAGTCTCAGGATTTTCGAACGCACCTTTGATTTTCGCTCTCGCTTCCGCATAGTTCTTTTGGACTGTCGCCAACTTCAATGCTTCACTTACGGCTTTCTTCTGTCCGAATGATACGGATGCCACAAGACAAAGCCCCAAAATAAATACTACTTTTTTCATTGCTTTACAATAATTTATGTTAATAATCTTATTCTCAACTGTTTATATCGTCATCATCTTCTCCTTCATCGTCGAGTTCGTCGCTTTCTTCCGGATTGTCCTCATCTTCCAACTCGTCCTCGACTTCGGGATTATCCTCGCTATCAGCCGTTTCTTCGGTTGGTATAAGGATGCGTTCTTCGGTCGATTCATCCGTCGCTTCTTCGCTTGCCAACTTGTCCTCTTCCGTCTCCGAAATAACCTTGCAAACCGACGCTATTTCGTCATTGCGCTTCTCAAGGTTTATCAAACGGACACCCTGACATGCGCGTCCAATGAGGCTCAAATTTAAAACATTTATCCGAATTGTGATTCCCGACTTGTTAATAATCATTAAATCGTTTTCGTCGGTTACGGCTTTTATGTCTATCAACTTGCCGGTTTTTTCGGTGACATTGATTGTACGGACGCCTTTTCCGCCGCGGTTGGTTATGCGGTAGGATTCTATTTTTGAGCGTTTGCCGTAGCCTTTTTCCGATACGACGAGGATTGATTCTTTCTCGGCATCCTTGATGCATATCATACCGACGGCGCAGTCGTCGCCATCGTCGTCAAGTCTCATGCCGCGTACTCCGGTCGAGATACGTCCCATGACGCGCACCTTGCTTTCGGGGAAGCGTATGGCGCGGCCGTTCTTGTTGGCTATAACAACGTCGTTGCGTCCGTTGGTCATACGTACGGATATCAGTCCGTCGCCCTCATTTAGTTTCAAAGCCTGTACGCCGTTCTGACGCGGGTGTGAGTATGCCGACAGCGATGTCTTCTTGATGATACCCCTGCGTGTGCAGAACAGCAGGTAGTGCGAATTGACGAAGTCGATATCGGTCGTCAGGTTCTTGACGCGGATGAAGGCGTTAACGCTATCATCAGGGTCGATATTGAGCAGGTTCTGGATTGCACGCCCCATGCTGCTGCGGGCGCCTTCGGGAATCTCATAAACACGCTTCCAATAGCAACGGCCTTTGGCTGTGAAGAACATCAAAGTTGCGTGCATCGAAGCGGGATAAATGTATTCGACGAAGTCTTTATCGCGCGTGTCCGAGCCTTTGACGCCTACACCACCGCGACCTTGCGAACGGAACTCCGACAGGGGAGTCCGCTTGATATAGCCAAGGTGCGACAGGGTGATTACCATCTGATCGTCGGCATAGAAATCCTCAGGATTGAGTTCTTCGGAGGCATAAACGATGTCCGTCTTTCGCTCATCGCCGTATTTGTCGATGATTTCCTGAAATTCGTCTTTAATCACATTCATCAGTAAGTCCTCGTTTTCGAGGATTTCTTGCAGGTGGGCTATTGTTTTTTGTAATTCTTCGTATTCGGCTCTCAGTTTGTCTTGTTCAAGTCCTGTTAACTGACGCAGGCGCATCTCTACTATGGCGCGCGCTTGCACGTCGGACAATTCGAAGCGCGCCATAAGTCTCTCTATAGCTTCCTGCGGGCTTTTCGAACTACGGATGATTGCGACAACCTCGTCAATATTGTCCGATGCTATTATCAGACCGAGCAGGATATGGGCGCGTTCTTCGGCTTTCTTCAAATCGAAGCGGGTGCGGCGTGTCACGACATCCTTGCGGTGATCAACGAAATTGCTTATCATGTGCTTGAGGTTCATCAGCTTAGGACGCCCGTTGACAAGGGCGATGTTGTTGACGCTGAACGACGATTGCAATGCAGTCGTCTTATAGAGTTTGTTCAATACGACATTGGCGTTGGCTTCGCGCTTAATATCGACCACGATGCGCATCCCGCTACGGTCGGATTCATCGTTGACATTGGATATCCCCTCGATGCGTTTGTCCGTCACCAGATCGGCAATATATTTTATCAGTTCGGCCTTATTAACCAAATAAGGTATCTCGCTGATGATGATTTTATCGTGCGTTGCGCCGCTTTCTATCTCGGCCTTACCTCTTATCACTATACGTCCGCGCCCTGTCTCGAAGGCTTCGCGTACGCCGGCATATCCATATATCGTCGCTCCGGTAGGAAAATCGGGGGCTTTAACATATTTCATCAGCCCCTCAATGTCGATTTCACCGCGTGCATCGACGTATGCTTTGCACGCTTCGAGCACTTCCGTGAGGTTATGGGGCGGCATATTGGTTGCCATCCCGACGGCTATTCCCGATGCGCCGTTGATCAATAAATTGGGGATTCTGGTCGGCAGCACGACAGGTTCTTGGAGCGAGTCGTCGAAGTTGGGTTGGAAATCGACCGTATCCTTGTCTATATCACGTAGCATCTCTTCGGCAAGTTTGCTCAAGCGGGCTTCGGTGTATCGCATAGCCGCCGGGCTGTCGCCGTCAACCGAACCGAAGTTGCCTTGCCCATCAACGAGCATATAGCGCATCGACCATTTCTGTGCCAGACGCACCATTGCCAAATAAACCGAGGAATCGCCGTGGGGATGATATTTACCCAAGACATCACCCACCGTACGGGCTGATTTCTTATAGGGCTTATCGGCATTGTTCCCCATCTCGTTCATACCAAAAAGAATACGCCTGTGCACAGGCTTAAAGCCATCCCTGACATCGGGAAGGGCGCGCGATACTATGACGCTCATTGAGTAGTCAATGTACGCCGATTTCATCTCATTATTAATATCAATCTTAATAATTCTGTCTTCTGCCATCTTAAAATTTATTAGTTCAACATCAGGCGCATACATAAATATAATATATATGACACCCCTCAAAAATCATGCGAAGATACTGCTTTTTTTGCTCATGACAAAATTTAAACCCGGAAAAATGCAAAAATCTTTTCAACAATCACCGTTTAGTTAAACTGTAATACAAAATAAAAACTTGCAGATTATTGGAGAAAAATGTATCTTTGCACCGTAATTTATTGGAGAAAAATGTACTGTCAATCATTAAAATGTTGGAAATAAATGTATAGAACAAAGATTAATAACTTAATACAGTGGAAGTTATCGGCTAAAAGAAAGCCTCTGATTTTTCTTGGCGCACGTCAGGTCGGCAAGACCTATCTTATTCAGGAATTTGGCAAATCGGAATACAAGCAGGTGGCTTATGTTAATTTTGAACGTCCGAATGCACCGAAAAACCTGTTTGAAACAGATTTTGACGCCGACAGGATTGTAACGGTCTTAAACGCATACTGCAATATGAAAATAGATGCGGACAGCACGTTGATTGTTTTCGATGAAATTCAAGCCGCCCCCAAAGGCATTACGGCGTTGAAATATCTCTACGAAGACGCACCGCAGTACCACATTATCGCCGCAGGTTCGCTGCTGGGTGTGAATATCCATCCTGACGAGTCATTCCCAGTAGGTAAAGTTGATTTTATGCGACTGTACCCGATGTCGTTTTATGAATTTCTGCTTGCGATGGGCGAAACGGGCATTGCCGAACTGTTGGAAAAACGTGATTGGGTAAACTTGACTTTTTTCAACAATAAGTTAATCAACCTGTTACGTTATTATCTGTATGTTGGCGGAATGCCCGAAGCGGTGCAGGAATTTGTCGAAAACCGAGATTGGCAACAAGTACGCAACATTCAAAAGCAAATTCTACAGTCCTACCGCAACGATTTTTCAAAACACGCCCCAAAAGAAATTTTGCCGCGGATAAATATGGTGTGGGACAGTATTCCGGCTCAACTTGGCAAGGAAAACAAAAAATTTATGTATGGCGTTATCCGGAAAGGCGCTCGGGCAAAGGATTTTGAGATGGCAATTCAATGGCTCACCGATGCAGGGCTGTTACACAAGGTTTACGATGCGTCGAAGTATGCCGTACCGCTGATTTCTTATCAGGAACAGTCAAATTTCAAACTTTTCCACAATGACGTAGGCTTGCTTGGCGCGATGTCGGGATTAAATGCTGCGACAATCGTGAATGGGGATGCTATTTTTGAAGAATTTAAAGGATCGCTGTCCGAAAACTATGTGTTTCAGCAACTTATGCAGAATGAAAACCTGTCAATTTTCTATCACACCTTCGACAACAGCAAATATGAACTTGATTTTCTTGTTCAGACGAAAGAAAACGAGATAATCCCCATAGAGGTAAAAGCAGGCGAGAATTTAGTTGCCGCAAGTTTCAAACTGTTTTGTCAAAAACATCATCCGAAGCAGGCGATAAAAACTTCATTAACTGATTATAAGCGCGAAAGTTGGATGACGAATGTACCGCTTTATATCATTGGAAATTTTTCGCTGAATAGCTGAATCGTAATTATCGTTTTTTGATACAAAAATCCGGTTTTTTGGGGTTTTTGTGTCGTTTTTCGATATTGAACCTTGAATTTGTATCGTTTTTTGTAATTTTGAAGAGGCTTGTTTCAAAATCCGAAAAAATTTAACACTATTTTAACATTATTTATTCAAAATATGATACAAATATGTTTGGAAATCTCCGTTACTTTGCAGCGAAATTTAGAGTTTAGAGTTTAGAGTTTAGAGTTTAGATATTAATTTATAGGATTACTAAAAATGAGAGCGGAAATGTTGAATTGTTGTTCGGATATGCTTAAGGGGATTCCCGAAAACGTAACACGATATTGCGAAGGCCTCCTCCGCATCCGTCATT
>JAISUX010000109.1 GCA_031271805.1 Tannerella sp. | reverse complement strand
GAATGGACAGATATGGAATATGCGCTGCGCAACTGGGTGAATTTCTGCTGGACATCGGGCGATCTGATTGTCGAGCAGTTTATCCACGAAATAGATATGCTGTCGTGGTTCCTCGGCGAGAAACATCCCGTCAGGGCGGAAGCAACAGGTGGTCGTCAGCGCCGCGTCAATGGCGATATGTACGATTTTTTCAGCGTCGAATATGTCTATGACGACGGTCGTCGCGCGCATTGCACCTCGCGTCAGATCGGCGGCTGCGACAATAGCTTTGGCGTATATCTCTACGGCACAAAGGGATACACCAACTGCTACGACAAGATTTTCAATCTTGACGGCTCGGTGGCATGGGAATATCAGCCGGCTGAAGGCGAAGACAAGAACCGCCTGTCAACCGCATATATTCAGGAACATATCCGCCTCGTAACGGCAATCCGCACCAACAACCCGATAAACGACACCGAGCAGCACGTACAGTCAACGCTGATAGCGATGATGGGACGTATGTCGGCATATACAGGCAAATTTGTTACCTGGGAAGAAATGCTCGCGTCGAATCTGAAACTCGGACCCGAAACTTTTGCTTTCGGACCGATCGAAGGTTTCTCGGAGAACATCCCGGTAGAAGGTACGGCAGCAAATTGATGCGTCATGCCCCTCACGCGCGAGTACATTATATATTAGCGAAATTTTTTGATTCCATTTACATACTACATCAAAAAAAGCTGATAATCAATTGATTATCAGCTTTTTTGACAGTCGGGATGAGACGACTCGAACGTCCGACCTCCACGTCCCGAACGTGGCGCGCTAGCCAACTGTGCTACATCCCGTTGTTGTTTTTGCGGCTGCAAAGGTACAAATAAATTTTCAAATAAACGCAGAAAACAAAAAAAAATTCATTTTTTAGTCCAATATTAAAAAATAATTCGTACCTTTGCGCCCTGATTTTTCCTCACAGGCAGAAAAGTGGCGACGGAGAAGCGCCCGCCTCAGGGACATAACCTGTTAATTATTAAACAGATGTACGCAATTGTAGAAATTCAAGGCCAGCAATTTAAGGTCGAAGAAGGAAAGAAACTCTTTGTTCACCACATTCCGGAAGTTGAGAGTGGAAAGACGTTAGAGTATGAAAAAGTTTTATTAATCGACGCTGACGGCGCAGTCAAAGTAGGAACTCCGACTGTCTCGGGCGCGAAAGTGGTAGTCGAAGTCATTTCGCCTATCGTAAAGGGAGAAAAAGTCCTTGTCTTCCACAAAAAGAGACGTAAGGGACACCGTAAGTTGAACGGTCATCGTCAGCAATTTACGGAAGTGAGTATTAAGCAGATTGTCGCATAAAAGTTGAAAGGAGAACAAGAAAATGGCACATAAAAAAGGAGTTGGTAGTTCGAAGAACGGTCGCGAATCCGAAAGCAAGCGACTTGGAGTTAAGCTCTATGGCGGTCAGTTCGCCAAAGCCGGAAACATCATTGTCCGTCAACGCGGCACAGCGCATCACCCCGGCGAGAATGTCGGTATCGGCAAAGACCACACTATTTACGCCCTTATCGACGGCATTGTTGTCTTTCGCAAGAAGAAGGACAACCGTTCGTTTATCTCTATTAAAAGTATAAGTAACGAGGCTGAGAACAAAGCGTTCGAGCCGGCAAAAGTACTCGAGGATGTAATAGAGAAATCGGCTGTTACCGAGCCGGTTGCAAAAGTAGAAACGGTCGTTGAGTCATCGGTCGAAACGGTTACCGAAGCAGTTGCCGCCGAAGCAGCCGCAGTTGAGGTTGCAGTCGAAGATACGGTTAAAGTTGCAAAACCGAAGGCAGCAAAGGCAAAGCCGGCCGCCAAAGACGAAGTAAAGGAAGAAGTTGCGCCCAAAGCCAAGCCGGCTGCTAAAGCGAAAGCCGCAACCGATGAAACGGCCGAAGCGAAGCCCAAAAAGGCTCCCGCCAAACCAAAAGCAAAGAAAGAAGAGGAATAATTCTCATATTGCGTGTGTTTGCAACAGCAATTCCATAACATACGACATGCTAACGTTAAAGACAATTACAGACAACCGCGACGATATCATTCGTCGCCTGAGTATCAAACATTTCGACGCCGCCACATACATCGACAGGGTCATTGAGCTTGATCTTCTGCGCCGTAATACGCAGACAGCGCTTGATGCCAACCTTGCCGAGATCAATGCCACTTCACGCACTATCGGTTTGTTGATGAAGGAGGGCAAGAAAGGCGAGGCCGAGGCTGCCAAGCTACGTGTTGCCGAGATCAAGGAGACGAGCCGCAAGCTCGACGAGACGAAGTCGGACGCCGAGAAGCAGATCAACGATATTCTTGTCTTAATACCCAATCTGCCTCACACGTCGGTACCCGAAGGTCGTACGGCGGAGGACAATGTCTGCGAGAAGACCGGCGGGCATATCCCCGAACTGTCCGCCGACGCACTTCCGCATTGGGAGCTTGCGAAGAAATACAACCTTATAGACTTCGAGCTTGGCGTCAAAATCACCGGCGCCGGCTTTCCGGTTTATATCGGTTATGGGGCGAGGCTGCAGCGTGCGCTCATCGACTTTTTCCTCGACAGCGCCCGCGAAGCCGGCTATCTTGAGGTGCAACCTCCCTACGTCATCAATGCCGATTCGGGCTATGGCACGGGTCAACTGCCTGATAAAGAGGGACAAATGTATCATTGCGGCCTCGATGACCTTTACCTCATCCCCACTGCCGAGGTGCCTGTCACCAACCTCTACCGCGACGTTATCCTCGATAAGGCGGCCTTGCCGTTGAAGAACGCGGCCTATTCGGCCTGTTTCCGCCGCGAGGCAGGGTCATACGGCAAGGATGTACGTGGGCTGAACCGCCTGCATCAGTTCGACAAAGTGGAGATTGTCCGCATTGACACGCCCGAACATTCCTATCAATCACTTCAGGAAATGGTTGATTATGTGGAGTCCTTAGTGACGAAGCTGGAGTTGCCGTGGAGGATATTGCGTCTTTGCGGCGGTGACATGAGTTTCACTTCGGCATTGACTTTCGATTTCGAGGTATTTTCGGCAGCCCAGCAACGTTGGCTTGAAGTCAGTTCGGTATCCAATTTCGAGAGTTACCAGGCCAATCGCCTCAAGTGCCGCTATCGTGACGACAATAAAAAGACACAGTTATGCCACACACTCAACGGTAGCGCACTCGCATTGCCACGCATAGTCGCCGCTTTGCTCGAAAACAACCAAACCCCCGACGGAATCCGCATACCCGCCGCCCTTATACCCTATACAAAATTCGAAGTTATCCGGTAGTTAATAGTGACGCGAGGCTTGTGATGATGTGTGGATGTTGAATTTCAATGTCTTCTTTGTTCCAACTTTTGACGCGCAGCCATATCGACTCCATTCCGGCTTCGATTGCCGGGGCGATGTCGTTTTTGTAAGAATCGCCGATAACGGCAATCTCTTTGGGCTGTAAGCCCATGTACGCGGCTACGTCGAAGAACCACTGCACCGAGGGCTTGCGCACGCCGCAAACCGTCGAATCAAACACGCGCCGGAAATATCGCGTCAAACCTAACTCCGCAATTATCGTCGCAAGATTGCCATAAAAATTAGATACTATAACCATCTGATAATCACTACGTAAGGCCTCAAGCACAGGTTTTGCGGCCTCAACTGTCGTCACGACATGCGCATAACAATCGGCAGCAATCCGTTTCGACAAACTTAAATCAATGATATTAAGATATTTAAGATGTATGGAGATTTTCTTTTCGAGCGTCTTGAGATAGGTATCTTCAGGCAAAATGATGTTGTTATGGCCAAGACTAATTTCGGCGTTGCGGAAGGCTTCACGGAGATCCTCTTCAGCGACGCGGACGTTGTGACACTCATATTCCTGCCTGATTACTTCCGACCAGTGATAGCCGTTGGTGTCAATCGTCCCCCCGAAGTCGAATATCAAACCTTTTACAGATTGCTTCATATTTTATAAGAGTATAGATTAATATGATGTTCAAAATTGTCAGTTCAAATGCGAAATAGAGCCATGGCAAACCGACTAACATGCTTATAAACAGCGCTATAGCCCTTGTATTGAATGACAGAATGTTAGTATATTTCATCATCGGGCGGCTTGTCCGGCGAAAATCTTCACGGAAATCGGGCGCTATTTCCTCATCACCGAAGCGTTCGCGCATTGTTCGCCTTAAAGCCTGCAGGCATGGCGTCCAGCGCTCCTGATCGCGCGTGTAAGGGATATAGAATTTCATAAACGCTTTTTCCAAGAAATCGTTTTTCCATGTGAGGCCGGCGGCTGCTGCGGCGAGTTTTTCCGAGTCGTCGAGTTCGCTTCCCGCCTTGCTTTTGACGAATAAGAGATGGAAATTGCGCAAGTAATCGGCCGTAGCCGCCTGCTTGCCGTGCATATACCCTGTCAGGGCGGCGAGCAACCATATCCATATCCCCCACATTGGCGTGAGTCTCAGGCAAATAGCGGCATAAATAGAGATGAACCAGAACTCTCCGGCTAATCCGTCGAGTATGCGTCCGGTACGCGAAAAATTACCCGTCATGCGAGCCAGCTGCCCGTCGGCGCTATCATACGTGTCAGCCCAGATAAGCAGCACGATTCCGACAATGTTGAGCCACAGGTTATTAAAGAAAAAGATGACACCCGCAGCAACGCCAAGGATTATTGAGATGATTGTCACCGTGTTAGGACTTATCCCCAGGCGGGCGAACAGTCGCGCCCAAGCATAGCCCATGCGTCGGTAAAAAACGAGGTCGAGCCATTCTTCCGTATCGCCCGACTTGAGAGTGTCTTTTAGCGTGTCTTCCTTCATTGCGTGAATGTTTTTATTATCGTCTCGCCTATCAGTGGGATTGCTTCGCGGCGGCAAGGGGCGAACGACGGCCAGTCATTGAAGTCGATGATGCGTATCTCGCCGTCGTCAGAGACGATGCAGTCACCGCCGTAAACAGTGACATTCAGCACTTTAGCTGCGCGGTCGCACAAGTCCCGCAAGCGGTCTTCCTCGAATGGTATGCCGCACGACTTACCGTTTATTTTCTCGTAACCGAACTTGGAATGGCCGTCGTCGAAAGGATAAAACCAAAAGAAGAACGATGTCCCTGCGACGCCATAGAATTTTATCAAATCTCCACTCAAATGCTTGTTTATAACCACTTTGCCTATACCCCTGAGTGCGTATTCCGAAAGCGTCTCCCGAACTTCTTCGGCATGACGAACGAAAGTCACGTCCTCGCGATGCAGGGCATGGAAGTCGCCCCGTTTGAGCCAGCACGACTTGAAGCCCCTCCGCACGATTTCGTCGGTAACATCGTCATGGCTGTCAACGATGATGCTGTCGGGATATGGGATGCCGTTAGCGAGGAAGAGTTCGGTCTGCCTCACCCGTTCGCAATTCTCGATGCCAAGCGCCGAATTGACCGCTATGCAGCCTTCGCGTTCCCAACGCTGCAAGCGCAGTATAGCGCCCCTGTTACGCATCATTGTCATGACGTAGCGCGGATTTTCGGACTCGTTAAGAAATTCCTGCTCGGTGAATATCCTTACTTTATGTCCTTTTTCACGCACATAGTTAATCGCGCCGGAAAATATCGCCGCATCGTTGCCGATATGGTTGGGCGAAAATACCGACGCCCGTTGTATAGCAATTATGTTCATGCTTTGTTTTATTGGTGTCACTTTTTGGGTAAATGATTCGGCCTTGGCGATGTCGTCCGAGTGATCGACATCAATGATTTTCGAGAAAGGCCACGCCCGCAGTTGCAAACCTTTGGCCACGAGTTGCCGCTGAAAATTCCTCATTCGCGACATCCCGCTATCGACAGCCGCCCGCAATATCGGCAGGCTCTTCGCCGTCAGGCAGTATATCCCGCCCGAAACATAGCGATTCGCAAGGCTGTTGTCGTCGTGGAAACCGCGAATCGTCATGTCCGTAGCCGTCTCGACATACAGGGGCTTTTCGTCGTCAATAAAATCCGTAACTGCCATCAGACCGTCGTCGCCGCAGGCCTCAAAATCCCTGATAAACGCGGCAAATTCCTTTTCGTCGAAGACAGTATCGACCGTCGTCAGACAGAATTTACCCCCGCCAAGCGTCGAAGACAATTCATAAAAACTGTGCATCGAACTCGGCGTACTTTTATGGATAATATGCAGTGGCACAGGCAGTTGCAAATCATGCAAATGCTCATATACCTCATTCATCTCGCGGTTAACAATGACGCTTATCGACTCGGCATTGTCAGTCAGGAAGATACGAATGAGGCGATCAATCAATGCCTCGCCGTTTATGCGGACAAGAGGCTTGGGTACGGCAACGCCTTCGCCCGCCAATCGCGAACCTTCGCCTGCCGCTATTATTCCATAGTTCATCCTTTTTTTTACGTTTTCGACATGCAAAAGTAATATTTTTTTTTGAATTTCAAATTCCCCGCCGTATCTTTGCGACCCAAAATAACAATAATTGTAAATGACAGCGTTGAAAAATAAGAGCGTATCTTTGGTCGGCAAAGGATATTGGTTGCCTTTTGTGCTGATTACTTTTTTCTTTTTTTTATGGGGGTTCGCACGGGCTATTCTCGATGTGCTGAATCCGTTTTTTCAGCAGACATTCCAGATCAATAAGACGCAAGCATCTCTTATCCAGTTCGTTACATATATGGCTTATTTCCTTATGGCTATTCCTGCGGGGATATTCATTCGACGTCAAGGCACACGCCGTGGGGTTGTGACGGGCTTGATAGCTTTCGGCGGAGCAGCTATGGCTTTCGTTCTGAGCCGTTTTGTCGGCGATTATATTTTTTATTTTTATCTGTTACTGTTGTTCGTTATCGGTTGCGGCCTTGCCTGCCTCGAAGTAGCCGCCAATCCATACGTCACACTGTTAGGCGATCCCCGTACCTCCGCAAGCCGCATCAACCGTGCGCAGTCGTTCAACGGCTTAGGTTGCATTTTCGGCTCGCTGCTCGGCGGAGCTTACTGTTTTTCGACCGAAAACCCCAATATATCAGCGCCTTATATATTCATCGGCATAGCAGTTCTGTTGATAGCGATTCTATTTTCACGGATGAAACTACCTGAATTTGTGACCGTTGAGGCTACCGAAACATCGGAAAGCAAGCCTCTCGTCCGGCGCCCGATGTTCATCTTCGGCCTTTTCGCGCTGTTCTGCTACGAGGTTGCCGAGATAGCAATCAACACCTTTTTCATAAACTATGCGACCGAAAACAATATGGCGCAGTGGATAAGCACATTCATTGAAAGCCTCTCCGGCGCCGTCCTGAATCCTCATTTCATTGCTTCGATAGTCCTTTCCGTCGGCTTATTCCTGTTCATGCTCGGGCGTTTTGCCGGCAGTTGGATCATGAGTCGCGTCCGTGCCGAGCGCGTACTGCTGTGGTGCGCCATAGGGACGGTTAGCACGACCGCACTTGTCGTAGCCGATATTTATATCGTTTCATTCGTCGCCTCAATATTGATTTTTGTCTTCGAGTCAATAATGTTCCCTACTATTTTTGCGTTGTCGATACGCGGCTTATGGAGCCTGACGCAGAAAGCCTCCGCCGTCCTGATGATGACGCCCATAGGCGGAGCTGTCGGCACGATCCTGATGGGCATGGCCGCCGACAGCCGCAACATGACATTTTCATTTTTCGTCCCACTTATAGCATTTATTGTAATACTTATATATTCGTTATTTATTAGAAAGAGATTGTGAATAAGCATTTTATAGTACTATTTTGCCTCTGCATGTTTTTTGTTACGGCAGCCGAGGCGCAGGAAAAAACCGATGACATTGCTTTTTGGACGACTGTAAAAGTCGATCCTCCTGCTATCGCCGAACGGTGGTTTACGTCCGTTATTCTCGAATATCGTCTCAAAAACGACCTGAAAGAGACCGACCTGTATTCGGCCTTAGCGCTCATTGATTATAAGATCGACAGCCATTGGCGTGCAGGCCTCGGCTATGAGTTTTTCCTGAACAAGATGCCCGGAAAGGACATCGTTGAACACCGTTATTACCCTCAAGTAACTTACAACTGCAAGCTACAACGTTTTTCCGTGTCCTTACGTTCGCGAGTGATGAATACCTTCACGGAATGGAAAAAGCCCAATTGGAGACATCGTAATCGGCTAAAAATCAGCTATAACATCAAAAATGCTCCATTGAGACCATTCGTATATGTTGAGCCATACAACAGCCTAAGCAAGCCGTTCTACCGCACGAACAAGATACGTTATGCCGGCGGCTGTTCCGTCATATTAGCCGCCAAACAAAGCCTCGACGTTTTCTACATGCAGGAGAGTTATCACACACGCCCGTTCGTCAGGCATGTTATCGGCGTCGATTACAGCTATTCTTTCTGATTATAGTTCGGGCATGAGTTGAAGGTTGTTTTTCAACACTTCGTTGACGTCCGAGACGAAGGCGTCAACCGCTCCCATGCGTTCAATCTTGAGGGTTGACAGCGCCGCAGCGAAATGCCCCGCTTCTTCTATTGATGCGCCCTTGACCCTTTTGTACAGGTAGCCTGCCATATAGGTATCGCCGCAGCCGGTAGCATCGACAACCTGTCGAGGCCGGTATGCGGGTATCCGGTAGAACGCCGAGCCATCGAATATCAACGAGCCGAGATTTCCGAATGTAAGCAAGACCTCGCGGACGCCCCATTCGTACAACTGCCACGCCGCCGAACGCGCATCCTTAGAGCCTGTAAGCACTTCCATCTCGTACTCGTTGGCTTTCAAATAATGTATATGCTTGAGCGCTTCGAGCTTATCTTTCCAATCAACGGCGTGGACATGGGTGTCGCGCACTTCGCGCAAGTAACCCTGCGAATCAACGGATACCCGTCCTTTAGCCGCAAGAAAGTGCACGGCGTCCACCGAAAAATCGTCGGCCAATAGCGCTCCAAGGTGAAAAATATCCGCCTCGACACCGGACAGCTGCTCGACCTCGAAAGGCGCCGCCTTAGCCCAAACACGTTGCTTGCGCTCGTTGACGTTCTCGCCATAGATATTCTCGAAAAAGACAGACGCCGGACTATCTAAAGCCGTCACATTCAATCCCATAGCCCGCAGATTATCTACAGCCTTACGCTCCGGCCGCCCGACAGCCGTGATTAATCCGTAATTTAGATCTTCAAAATGACGTACTGCATTAGAAAAATAAAACGAAGTCCCCCCACTCATAAAAACCGTATCCTTGGGCGTAGTGACCTTATCCAAGGTTATATGCCCTATACAACATATCTCAAAACTCATAATTCTTCCATAAAGTGGACAATTCGACGACTTTTCCCGTCTTGCTACTCTCTATCGCCGCTTCTATTATTGTAATGACCGGCAGCACGCGAATCGCATCCGAAGGTAGCGGCACGCCATATCTAAGTCGCTGATACACAGAATCAAAGAAACCGGAATAATCGCCTCGTTGACTTGGATATTTTTCCCTGACTTCTTCGCCGTCAATCTCAGTATTGATGACGCCCCATTTGTCAGGTTCCTCGACGCCCCAGTCGTCGCCTACGGGCGCCGCGCCCTGTTGCAACAGTTCCTCCTGGATATCAACGCCGTACTTGACATACGAGCCATCGACGCCATGCAGCACAAACCGCGGTTCCTGCTCACGCATGAGGTAACTCGCCTTTAGCGTGATGCGCACATCCGGCGCCTTCGAGCATCGCAAGGGGTGAATCAGGAAATAATCGTCCACCACACCCTCGTCCCTCATCACTGCTACGTCGGCAAAGACGGCTTCGGGCAAGCCGAATAGATCGACGCACTGGTCGATAATATGCGAGCCGAGGTTATATACCAACCCTCCCTCGCGCTCTTTCCAAGTCCCCTCACGGATCTGTTTTCGATAGCGCGCGTATGTCGCCTCGTATTCTACTAAGCGACCTAATTTGTTCGTAGCCAAAATCTCTTTTACCGTCAGGTAATCCGCATCCCAACGGCGGTTCTGATATACTCCGAGCATCACGCCACGCTCGCGAGCTAAGGCGATGAGTTCTTTGCCTTCGGCCGTCGTCATCACGAATGGCTTCTCTACCACAACATTTTTGCCTGCCTCAAGCGCTTTCTTCACGTACTCGTAGTGCGTCAGGTCGGGCGTATTGATTATCACAAGCTCTAACTCGTCGATAGCCAATAGCTCGTCGATACTGCGTACAATCCGCACATTAGGGTATATCGCCTTTGCCAAATCCTTGCTGCGCTCAACGATTGCCGTCAGTTCGAACTGCGGATGCACGTTAATAAACGGCGCGTGGAAGACCTTTCCGGACATTCCGAATGACGCGATTCCTGTCTTAATTTTTCCTGTTCTCATAGATAATTGGTTTAATTAATATTCTTATTATCAATACCATGACTGTCCGTTATAAGGTGTACTGCTTTGGTCATACTTGAGATCTTTCAGCATCGAAGAGTTTGCCGAGATAGTAAACGAGTATGATTTAAGCGGCCCGATAGGGATAATGCTCGCCGACATTTGAAAACAGTGCATTGTCCGCGAGATATTGCATGTCATGTATGAAATTTTCTTGTTATCAAAGTCGTATGTGGCATTAAAGGTTACCCGCCAATTCTTTGTAGGCTGGATATTACCATTGAAACTCAATGAATTGACCAATTTATAGTCGTACTCAAGAATTTTCGGATTGAAGGCGCCGTAGCTGAGCGAGAGGCTGTAACTGAATGACAGCGACCACGGCACAGTGGCGTTATAGTAGCCGTCTTCGTCGTATTCACCATCGGTTTTTTTCTTTTTGCTGTTCAGCGGACTCTTTCTGTTCTCGCCGGCCTGCCTCAAATCGTTATCCGGATTCATCGGGTTATTAGGGTCGTCGAGTTCATCTTCATCGTAGTCTTCATCGTCGTTGCGGTTATTTTTCTTGCGGCTCTTACTTTCGCCGTCTCCACCGAAGAGTTTCTTGAAAGTGTCGTTGCTAAGGGTATATGAAAATTGCGTCCCTGTAGAACGCAGGCGGCCGATCTTACCAAACCCTTTGGCAAACTGATAGCGCGTTTTGTTGACACGCCGCACCTGTCCCGTCGTCTCGTTGTAATCGTACATGTACGTGTCGAACATCATGCTGAGATTCAGCGTATAACTCTTCGAGAGTTTCAGCCTGATGCTCGAACTCAAGTCCGAGAACTGGAATGAATCGGCGGCAAGGTTATAGCTCGTGCTCAATGACAGTTTGTCGATGATACTTATTTTTCTTTCGCCCGAAGGTTCTTCTTCGTCAGGGATTTTAGCCTCAATATTATTGTCGAGCGAGAGGGACACGCTTCCGCTCTTGCCGCGTCCGGGCACGCCGAACAACTGACCGGAAAACGGCGAATAATATCCTTTAATCGTGTCGGGCATTGCGCCGATGT
Source organism: Tannerella sp. (assembly GCA_031271805.1). Classification (GTDB taxonomy): domain Bacteria; phylum Bacteroidota; class Bacteroidia; order Bacteroidales; family Tannerellaceae; genus Tannerella. The sequence goes on along the minus strand of JAISUX010000109.1, from coordinate 13,466 downwards.
CGCCGGATAATCCATTGACATACATGTAGTTCTGATAAAAACCGTATTTAGGATCTCCAAAGTCGGGCGTCATGCTATAAGAAAGCGATGGGTCGAAGCGATGACGCACCTTAGTAAACAATTTTCGCAGCGGTTTTATAGGCACAAACGTCCCATACAGGGTTGTCGATGCCGACACCGACGCGCTGTAGTTATAAATCCGGTAAAATCCGTAAGTCGTATCTACAACTGCAAGTTGGCGTCGCTCCGGATCGTAAGCCTGATTTACCTTATTCGTGTACCATCTCTCAACGTAATTAAATGATGGCGAGATATTTATGGCGTCAAATAACGAGTATGTCGCGCTGACGGGTATAGTGTGCTGCATACCGTTCTTCCAATCGCGAACGAGGCTCGATTTGAAAAGTTTGTCTTCTTTCGTCGAGATGTTGTTGCGCAAATATCCCGTGTAACTCATTGAAATCTTCTCGTACCACCGTTCTTTGCCGATTGCGTTTTTGCGTTTTAAGGGATAGATACGGCTCAAGGTCAGGGTCAAATCGGGCAATGTGACGGACACCGTCGAGTCTTGCGAACGCTGGTTGATGTTCATAGTCGCCGAGATGCTGAACGGCTTGTTGGGGAAACGCTGTGTCATGTTGATGCTCGAACCTTTGTTGTTTTGAGTTGCGGCAGATGTATAAAGCGAGTTCAACTGTTTGCGGTCGTAACTGCTCGTCGAATAGTCCACGCTCGCCGAGAATGTCCTGAAAGGGTTAGCCTTAGCGTCCTGCGAGTGTGACCATCGCACTTTGAAATCATTCGATTTCGAGTAGTCGGGCATCCCCTTGTCGCCTGTAATAGTAGTCAAGTACGACATGTCGAAGTTACCCGAATACTTGTAGCGTTTCCTGTATGATGTCTGTCCGCTTATTCCCCACGAGCCTTTGGTATAGACCTCGCCGGTCAACGCCAAATCGAAGTAATCGCTCAGGGCAAAGTAATACCCGCCGTTACGCAGGTAGAAGCCTCGCGACATCTCATCACCGTAGGAGGGCATAAGTATTCCGGATGAATAGGTGTCGGTAAACGGGAAAAAAGCAAAAGGCAACACCAAGGGAAACAACGGCACATCCTCGACCACAAGATAGGCCGGCCCGGTCACGATGTCCTTTCCCGGACGCACCTTAGCCTTAGTCATGTTGATATAAAAATGCGGATGCTCGTGCTCATCGCAGGTAGTGTATTTGCCGTCTTGCATATTCATCACGTCGTTAGGCAGTTTCTTGGTCAACTCGGCAGTGACGTAGCCCTCGCCCTGTTGCGTGACCACATTACGCGCCGTCGCTTTCTCGGTTTTGAAATTATATCGCATCTGTTTCGCCTCAATATTTTGCTCACCCTCGGTAAAGACCGGAAAGCCAAATTCTTCGCCAAGCGAATCGACGCCATAGGCAGCATATATCGTGCTGCTGTCCATGTTCATTTGTATGATTTCCGACTTCAATTCGATATTCTGATATTTCACGTCGCCGTCACCGAAAAGATATGCCATGTTTCCCGCAGTCCAGACAATCGAATCCTTGGCCTGATAATCGACCGTAGCCTCTATCCCGCCTTTCTTTCGTTTCATCGTATCCGTCATGAGAGTATCATTGCGATGTATCGACATATTTTCGGCCATAATTGCGCTGTCGATTACGGCCGGAGCGATGCTGTCCGGCACAACCGAGTCGCTCACTGCAATAAGGCTATCTTTATGCAGCGAGTCACTTCGTAAATCAAGAGCGAAATTGTTCAGGATACTGTCCGTAGCCAAGCTGTCCGCGCCACTGTTCGCACTATTCGCCGAAGCCTGCACAACCTCATCCCGAACCGTCTCCTGTAGCGGTTCGGGATGCCGACCGGCATTACCTCCTTTGTGTTGCAGGATACTGCATCCGGCGCTCACCACGAGTAGTGTCAATAATACAATCTTTTTCAAAATTCCCGTCTTTTGCTGGCACATTCGGCTGCAAAAGTATAACAAATTAACGATTTAGCGCAATTATTTATCCTAAAAAGAGTTTAACCCACGAATTAAAGCGCTCGACGGTATCGCCTCCGTACCTCGAAAGGGAGTTAAGAACCTTGTCGATAGACTTTTCGCTGTCGAGTTTCATCTTGCTATAGAATTTGTCGGCGAAGCATATCAGCTGTTCTTCGAGAGTGACGGGCATGAAATCCCTGTGTGGCAGCGGCATATCCTGCTGTCTTATCATTTCGATGGTTATACCCGTCCCCGTATGCCTCTCACAGACAAGCGCATGGCGCGGAAAGCCTTCTTCGCGCATCAGGTCGGCGCCGAGGTAGCCGTGACAGATATAGCTGTAAGTCCCAAAACAACTTATTTCCTTAGCATCGCAGAACTTCATACCTATGTCGTGCAGCATCGCCGCTTCCTCGACAAATGCCAGATCAAGACCCATCTCCGGATGAATCCGCCCTATTGTCAACGCCTTTTCGGCCACACTACGGCTATGATTCACCAAGATATGATAGGCCTCCGACTTCACGTCATAATATTTCTCTATAATCTCTATCGGATTCATTTCTTATGTTCTCCCCCCGAAAATTTTTGTTCCTATCCTCACCATCGTGCTTCCCTCCTCAATGGCGATATGATAGTCGTCGCTCATGCCCATCGACAATTCGCGGAACACGGATTTATCCGTCTCCGGTAAAGCGCGTATTTCCTCGAAAAGCTGCTTCAAGGCGCGAAACTCACGCCTTACTTGCTCCATATCGTCGGTAAAAGTGGCCATGCCCATCAGCCCGCAAATCTCGACATTCGCGAACCGACTACCGCCTCCGTCCCTAAAAAATTCGAGACACTCGTCGATACCGAAGCCGTGCTTGGTCGTTTCTTCGGCGACATGCGTCTCAATAAGCGCCCGGATCGTCCGTCCCGCTTCTGCCGCCCGACGGTCGATTTCCTGCAGCAAACGCACCGAATCGACGCTATGAATCATCGAAATAAAAGGCGCGATGTACTTTACTTTGTTTGTCTGCAAAGTCCCTATGAAATGCCATTCGACGTCGGCAGGCATAAGCGGCTGTTTGGCGACAAGTTCCTGCACCCGACTTTCGCCGAATACCCTCTGCCCTGCCCCGTAAGCATCCATAAGCGTAGCAACAGGATGAAACTTCGAGACAGCCACAAGCCGCACCGTATCAGGCAATTCCATGCGTATCGCGGCCAAATTATCACTGATAGCCATAGACTTATTCGGAAATGTTACGGACTGTTTTATCCTCCGCAGTGTAAGGATAGACGTCTATCAGCGCTGTCTCGGTTGCCGCAACAATCACGTAATCGAACTGCACACTCTTATAGCCCTCATCGAGAAAACGTATCGCATCATGAATAGTCGATGCCCTGACCAAAACCATGTTCGGTGTTTTTTTCTCATCGCCCGTCTTCTCGTCAAGAGTTATCAAGTTGATTTTGACCTTGTAAAAACGGTCGCCGGGGCTGTCGAGCAACGAATCCTGATAACGCGCCCGACGGATGTCCGATACCGTGAAATTGCCGCTGATATAGGGCTGCTGCATCTCAATAATCCTTGCTTCCGCTTCCGTAAACGACAGTGCATCAACTAAATATGATTCCACGACCTTCTGAGGCACATCTTCCATCGTTTTACCTCTCTTGTCATAGCTTATTTTACATTCAAACCAATTATGCATCTCAATAATTTTTATATTTCAGGCCGCAAATGTACTAACTTTTTCTAAAAATAACTAAACTCAAGAGGTTAAAAAATGATTTTTCCTTTTGAGAATAAGTTTTATTCAGTATCTTTGCAAAATTATTTAACTCAAATATGACATTTATGAAGATTTTAGAATGTTTATTAGTACTTGCGACTGTGGTGGTTTCGATGAACTGCACGGCGTCGCCCAAGGGTGAAACGAAGGCCGGAAATGAGCCTGAAATAGCCGGCGAAGAGGCTGTTATAGACACTGTTGTCGTCCTCAACAAGGCCGACTTCCTTCAAAAGATATACAATTACGAGAAAAACCGTACGGAATGGGTTTACGAAGGCAATACGCCTGCTATCATCGACTTTTATGCCGACTGGTGCGGCCCTTGCAAAATGGTCGCCCCAATCCTGAAAGATCTCGCTAAAGAATACAAAGGAAAAATCCTCATTTACAAGATTAATACTGACAAAGAACGAGAACTTGCGACGGCATTCGGCATCAGCAGCATTCCCACTTACCTCCTGATTCCTACAAAGGGCGAGCCTCAGATGGCTCGAGGCGCTATGCCGCGCGAATCATTCGTCCAAATCATAAACGAATTTTTACTGAAATAAATATGGAATACAACACTACAGCCAAGAGGCTGACTTTGCCCGAATACGGGCGCAATCTTCAGAATATGGTCGATTTCTGCGTTACTATTGAGAATCGCGACGAACGCAACCGCTGCGCCGATACGATTATCAATATCATGGGAAATATGTTTCCACAACTGCGCGACGTTAATGACTTCAAACATATTCTTTGGGATCATCTCGCGATAATGTCGGACTTCCGCCTCGACGTCGATTATCCGTATGAGATAATTAAGAAGGACAACCTTTACAAGCGTCCGCCCACCGTACCCTATTCCGAATCCGAAATCATCTATCGGCATTACGGCCAGATTCTTGAAAAACTTATTCATAAGGCGTCGTACATGGAAGACGGCGATGAAAAAGAAGCTCTTATTCATTTGATAGCCACACAGATGAAAAGGTCGTTCCTTACATGGAACAAGGATTCGGTCGATAACCGCAAGATTCTTAAAGACCTTGCCGAGCTGTCCGAAGGAAAGATAATCAGGTACGAAGACAGTTTCAAAATCAGCGATAATTTCGACCTGACCGACGCTATTCCCCGAAACAATCCCCCTTCAAACAAGAAAAAGAAGAAGAAATCAAAATAATTGATAATGAACTCATTCATAATCGAAGGCGGACACAAATTGCATGGCGACATCTATCCTCAGGGCGCGAAAAACGAGGCTCTGCAGGTGATTTGCGCCACGCTGTTGACACCTGAACGTGTAGAAATCCGTAATATCCCCGATATCCTCGACATTCGTAACCTCATCAACTTATTACGTAAAATGGGCGTCGCTGTCGAGAAGCTGTCGGATGAGGCATACTCTTTCACGGCATCAGAGGTTGATTTCGATTATATCCGTTCCGATGAATTTGCCGCCAAGGCTGCCGCGCTACGCGGTTCGGTACTGCTCATCGGCCCTATGCTCGCCCGCTTCGGGATGGCCATACTGCCGCAAGTCGGAGGCGATAAGATAGGCCGCCGCCGCCTCGATACCCATCTGCTCGGACTGCAGGCTCTCGGCGCCAACCTCAACTATGACTTCGAGAAAAGTGTATGCGAGATAACGGCAAAGCAGCTTCGCGGTTGCTATATGCTACTCGACGAAGCGTCGGTCACAGGCACGGCCAACGTCGTTATGGCCGCTTCGCTTGCCGAAGGCAAGACCACTATCTACAATGCCGCCTGCGAGCCTTACATACAGCAACTCTGCAATATGCTCAACGGCATGGGCGCAAAGATTTCGGGCATTGGCTCGAATCTGCTGACTATAGAAGGCGTAGGCGAGATGCACGGCACAAAACACACCATCCTGCCCGACATGATTGAAGTCGGCAGTTTCATCGGCATGGCCGCCATGACCGGCTCGGAATTGACAATCAAGAACACCGCCTACGACAAACTCGGAATTATCCCCGAAGCTTTCCGGCGGTTGGGGATAAAACTTGAGCAACGCGCCGACGATATCTATATCCCGGCGCAGGAACTCTATCAGATAGAGACCTTTCTCGACGGTTCGATAATGACCATAGCCGATGCTCCGTGGCCCGGACTGACGCCCGACCTGATAAGCGTTATGCTCGTAGTAGCAACCCAGGCCGAGGGCAGCGTGCTCATTCATCAGAAGATGTTCGAGAGCCGCCTCTTCTTTGTCGATAAACTCATGGACATGGGCGCTCAGATAATCCTGTGCGACCCTCACCGTGCAACGGTAATAGGCCTCGGACGCCGCCATCACCTCCGCGCCGCCAGAATGGTCTCGCCCGATATACGCGCCGGCATCGCCCTGCTTATAGCGGCAATGAGCGCCAACGGCACAAGCCGCATTGACAATATCGACCAAATAGATCGAGGATATCAAAACATCGACGCCCGACTCAACCACCTCGGCGCCCGTATCAAACGCGAAACGACAGCATGATACGAGCCGAAGAGTTACATCTGATAGGGCAGTTTGCCAAACCTCACGGCGTACGCGGCGAGATAGCCCTCGCAACCGATTACGACCTCGCCGGAATTATCGACAAATCGTTTGTAGCCTGCGAAATAGACGGCATTTTCGTCCCTTTCTTTGTAGAGTCATACCGGCAAAAAGGACGTCGGACAGCCTTGCTCAAGTTCGAAAATATGGATGTCGAACATATCCGACTGCTCGCCGGAAAGTCGGCATACATCAACGCCGAACTTGCCGCCGACTGTGAAACGGAATCCGCCGGATACGACACACACCGTTTGGCCGGTTACACCATCACCGACAACCTGACGAACCTTACAGGCAACGTTGTCGATGTCAATGACGCCACTATCAACGTGCTCATCATAGCCGACTACGACGGCGAGGAACGCCTGATTCCAGCCGCTTTCATCAACTCGATTGACAACGAACATAAAAAAATAACGCTAACCCTCCCGCAAGGGTTCTTTGATATATGAAAGGAAAGCTCAAAAACAAATCGTTTTGGAAGCGGATACGCTTCAAATATAAACTGTCGTTCTTCAACGAATCGACACTCGAAGAGGTGTGGTCGTTCCGTTTGTCGCAGCTGTCGGTATTTATTTATCTGTGTATCTTCGCTTTCATACTCATCTCGCTCACGTCGATCATCATCATCATGACGCCTATTCGCAACTATCTGCCAGGCTACTTGGACGTCGAGATTCGCAAAGAAATACTGCAAAATTCTTTCCGCGCCGATACTCTCGAAGAACAGATCGCCGTGCAATCGCGTTACTTGCAGAATATCAGCGATATACTTAACGGCAATGTGCAAATAGATTCATTACAGAATCCCGATTCGCTGTCTTACCTCTCGTCCGACTACAATGTGCCGCGAGGCGAGCGCGACTCAATCTTCGTCAGCCGCTTCGAGAAAGAGGAAAAATACAACCTGACGGCGCTGAACCCCAACCCTCCGCAGACCGAACTATTCTTCTATCGGCCGGTCAACGGCATCATCTCGGCCGCATACGACTTTGAAAAGAAGCACTACGGCATCGACCTCACATCGACGCCCAAGGATAATGTGCTCGCCGTACTCGACGGCACGGTCATCTATACCGGCTTCGACCCGAAGTACGGCAATGTCATAGCCCTGCAACACAAGAACGAGTTCGTCTCAATATACAAGCACAATGACATCCTGATGAAAGACGTCGGCGATAAAGTCGTCGCAGGCGAGCCTATTGCCATCGTCGGCAACACCGGCGAGTTATCTACCGGCCCTCACCTCCACTTCGAGCTGTGGCTCAAGGGAGTCCCCGTCAATCCCGAAGAATATATAGCATTTTAACTATGGCAAGGCAATTGGCGATATTAGGTTCTACAGGTTCGATAGGCACGCAGGCGCTTGAGGTGGTCGGCGCTCACCGCGACCTTTTCGAGGTATATGCCCTCACGGCCAATAACAATGCCGAGCTACTTATCGAGCAGGCTCATAAGTACATGCCCGACACCGTGGTCATTGCCAACGAGCGCAAGTATCCCGAAGTACGCGAAGCCCTCGAAGACCTTCCTATAAAAGTATGGGCCGGCGCCGACGCTATCGCGCAGGTTGTCACGGCCGAGCCTATCGACATGGTGCTCACGGCTATGGTCGGCTATTCAGGCCTGCGACCGACAATCGAAGCTATCAAAGCGAAGAAAGCGATAGCCCTTGCCAACAAAGAAACTTTAGTTGTTGCCGGCGAGCTTGTGACCGCTTTAGCCCTACAGTATGCAACGCCGATAATACCGGTCGATTCCGAGCACTCGGCAATCTTCCAATGTCTCAACGGCGAGACGCACAATCCGGTCGAAAAAATCCTCCTGACGGCTTCGGGAGGCCCTTTCTTCCATAAAAACAAGGCGGAACTTGCAACCGTGAGCGTAGAGCAGGCGCTAAAGCATCCTAACTGGCAAATGGGGGCTAAAGTGACTATTGATTCGGCGTCGATGATGAACAAAGGCTTCGAGATGATTGAGGCCAAATGGCTTTTCGGCGTCCGTCCCAACCAGATCGAGATTGTCGTCCATCCTCAATCCATTATCCACTCAATGGTGCAGTTCGAGGATGGCGCGATAATAGCGCAGTTGGGCGTTCCCGACATGCGCTTGCCCATCTCCTACGCTTTCTCTTATCCCAAGCGGCTCACGAGCGTCAGTCCCCGCCTCGACTTCTTCGCTACCGGCGCGCTGACTTTCGAGCGTCCCGACGCCGACCGCTTCCCCAACCTCGTCTTCGCTTTCGAGGCCGTCAAACGCGGCGGCAACATGCCTTGCATACTCAACGCCGCTAACGAAATAGCCGTCGCCGCTTTCCTCGAAGGACGAATAGGATTCCTGAAAATGAGCGACCTCATAGAGCATACTATGGCAAAAGCGACTTACAAAGCCAATCCGACGTATGAAGATTACGTTAATACGGACGCCGAAGCACGCCGGATTGCCATACAATATTATTAATAATAAAACGTTATATAACGAATTAAGAAAAAAATATGGAAACATTTTTATTAAAAGCATTTCAACTGATTGTCAGTCTTTCGATATTGGTTTTGATACACGAATTTGGACACTTTATCTTCGCCCGCCTGTTCAAAGTGCGGGTGGACAAGTTCTATCTCTTTTTCGACCCATGGTTTTCGCTTTTCAAGTTCAAGCCCAAAAACAGCGAAACCGAATACGGATTAGGCTGGCTTCCTCTCGGCGGTTACTGCAAAATCTCAGGAATGATAGACGAATCACTTGACAAAGAGGCTCTTAAGCAGCCGCCGCAGCCTTACGAATTTCGTTCTAAGCCTGCCGGTCAGCGCCTCTTGATAATGACTGCCGGCGTTATCTTTAACTTCCTGCTCGCGCTGATAATATATTCCAACATACTGCTTTATTGGGGCGACGCTTACGTCCCGCTGAAGAACGTGACTTACGGCATGGACTACAGCGTCACCTTCCGCAACATAGGTTTCGAGGACGGCGACATACTTCTGAAAGCCGACGGCGAGCCGCTTGAACGCTTCAACGAAGACTGCCTGCGCAAGGTCATCAACGCCGGCAGCGTTACCGTACTTCGACATGGCAACGAGGTCAGCATCGACATTCCATCCGATATTATGCAACGCATCCTCAAGGACAAAGAAGGATTTGCTGCATATCGTTTTCCGATGATAATCAACGAAGTATCGACTAAGACAGCCATCGACGCAGGCTTGCTCAAAGACGACCGGATCGTCGGTGTCAACGACGTCCGAACCGATGTCGCTTCCGAGGTAATCCATGAGCTACATGCAAACAAGGGAAGCATCGTATCGCTTGAAATCATACGCAACGGCCTGTCTATGGCGCTGAACGCCCCTGTCGATTCTACCGGCCGCCTCGGGATAATCGCCAAATCCAATTTGTCCGACTTTTATCCGACGGTCAAAGTAAAATACAACTTCTTCTCGTCGATTCCCGCCGGCGTCATGCTCGGCATACGCACGCTCAAAGGATATGTCACCGATATGAAGTTCGTCTTCACTAAAGAAGGCGCCAAAAGCCTCGGCGGGTTCGGTGCGATAGGCAACCTGTTCCCCTCCGTATGGGATTGGCGACTGTTTTGGGAACGCACCGCTTTCCTGTCTATCATCCTCGCATTCATGAACATCCTGCCCATACCCGCCCTCGACGGCGGACACGTCATGTTCTTAGTTTGGGAAGTAATCACTCGCCGCAAACCAAGCGACAAATTCCTCGAATACGCCCAAATAGCCGGTATGGCCATACTCATCGCACTGCTTATCTATGCCAACGGCAACGACCTCTTAAGATTTTTCGTCAATTAAGCATGATGAAAACATTACATCAATTAGGAGAATACGTGCTTCTCATGAAGAAAGCGATAGCCATACCTACGCAATGGAGCATGTTCTTCAAGCAGTTGGTAAAGGAAATCTACAAACTCGGCGTCGATTCCCTCTGGATAGTCGTCGTCATATCCGTTTTCATCGGAACGGTTATCGCTATTCAGATCTCGCTCAACATCGCCTCGCCGCTCATTCCGAAGTTCACTATCGGCTACACTACTCGCGAGATCATCTTACTCGAATTTTCATCGTCGATAATGTGCCTTATCCTCGCCGGCAAGGTAGGCAGCAACATCGCCTCCGAGATAGGCACAATGCGGGTGACCGAGCAAATCGACGCCTTAGAAATGATGGGCGTCAACTCGGCCAACTACCTTATCATGCCCAAAATCATAGGACTGATGCTTTTCATCCCCGTATTAGTGATATTCAGCATGACCACCGGCATCGCAGGCGGCATGACGGCAAGCTACCTCAGCGGCAGCATGACGCCTTCGTCTTTCGAGTTCGGACTGCAATACCACTTCACCTCATACTATATCAAATATTCTATCATCAAGTCGGTCGTATATGCTTTCATCATAGCCTCCGTGTCCTCTTATTTCGGCTATACCGTCAAAGGCGGCTCGCTGCTTGTCGGCAAAGCAAGCATGAACTCTGTCGTCATGAGCAGCATACTGATACTTCTCGCCGACGTCATACTAACTCATATTATGCTCACATGATAGAAGTACGTAAATTAACAAAATCCTACGAAGGACGAACCGTCATTAACGACATAAGCGTCGTGTTCGAGACCGGTAAGACCAATCTCATCATCGGTCGTAGCGGCTCGGGCAAAACCGTCCTGCTCAAGAACGTTATCGGCCTCGTACAACCAGATGCGGGCGAAGTGCTCTTCGACGGACGCGACCTTATGAAAATGAGCAAGCATGAAGTCCTGAACCTGCGCCGCGAGATGGGCTTGCTCTTCCAAGGCTCGGCGCTGTTCGACAGCATGTCAGTCCTCGAAAACGTCATGTTCCCCCTCGATATGTTCTCGAACCTCACATGGCGCGAACGCTGCAAACGCGCAATGTCATGCCTCGAAAGGGTTGAACTGATGGAAGAAACCTACGACTTGATGCCATCCGAAATCAGCGGCGGAATGATGAAAAGGGCAGCCATCGCCCGAGCCATCGTCCTGCATCCGAAATACCTGTTCTGCGACGAACCGAACTCCGGCCTCGACCCTAAAACATCGCTCGTCATCGACGCCCTAATCCACAGTATAACAAAGGAATACGGAATGACAACCGTCATCAATACACACGACATGAATTCGGTTATGAACATAGGAGAAAACATCGTCTTTATACATGACGGCATCCGGGAATGGACAGGCACTAAAGAACAAGTGATACATTCCGATAATAAGCCCTTATTAGACTTTATTTTCGCATCCGATTTACTAAAAAAAGCTAAGGAAATGGAGGAAGAAATCAGCCGAGAAGGGTGAATTATTGTTAAATATAGGCGTATTATAATTAATTTTACTTAAATATACATCGGGAGTGTTGTGAGATAGGAAAATAATGATTATATTTGTAACCGTTTTATGGAGTTAAGTAATGATTTTGAAATACTCAAACGTATGCATATTTGATAAGCAAGTGTATGAATAAGAAATGTAATTTATATATGAAAATGAAACGTATAGCATTAGCATTGCTAACAGGGATTGTTTTATTAGCATCGTGTAACAACGATAAGCCGGTGCCTGGAGTAGATCCCAACCCGACTGACCCTACCGATCCGCGTTCCTCTAAGGGACGTATATCGTTGCAGATTTTAGTGCCTATGAGCGGTGTTAAGACATACGCCGGAGAAGCGGCATCAACATTAGAAAATCGTATAGACACTGTATATGTGGATTTATATCAAGGTGGCGGTACGCCGATAAATCAAAGCAAGTTCTACGGTACGGATTTGGCAATTGCAGCAGGCACTAACGACTCTATCCTTACGGTAGGATACGAAGTCGATAATATTGCTACAGGGACGCTAACGGTAAAAGTTTACGCAAACCGTAAAGACGTCAAGACAATAACAGGAGAGATACCTACCCCTGACGGCACTCCCTCCAAATCATTCTTTATGAGCGGCGAAGCTACTCTCACCGGTTCGGGACCCTATAGCGGCGTTGTGCATCTTGTCCGCGATGTCGCCAAGCTGCGTGTCAACGTGTCGTTGAACAGCGTCTATTTCCCCTCGGACATGACTATCGACTACGCGAATATCAAGATAGAAGCGATTCAAGTGCCTAATCAAACAAGCCTGTTCGGGCCGACAGCCGACGCTGCCGCCGGACAGTCGGGCTTCGCTTACATTAATTATGCCGAACGCACCGTACGTATTAACCCTGGCACTTCAGGCGGCATGGTCGATTCGATGTATCTTAATGAGAATATCCGCAGTTCCTATACCACCGGAACAATGACGAAAATCAAACTCACCATCCCAACCATATCCGCGACCGAAGGCGCCAAGACCGATTCTTATACTTTCGATCTTTATACGGACGGCAAGTACGACATCTTGCGCAACTATATCTATACATTAGATATTAAGGTACGCGGGCAAAGCCTTGAGCCGGTCATCACCCTGAACGTACTTCCATGGGATGACGTTTCGGTTGACGGCAATATTTACGGAACATATCTTACTACAAATACTTCGGAAATAGAATTTGACAGCAACGGCGAGGCATGGATAGAGTTCTGCACCGACGCCCAGGCTGTTTACTTCGACTTCTCCGAATTTAACGCCAATAACGATGTGGCAGTAGGCCCTGAAGACGGAGCATACTCGGAAATCATCGGTAAAGGCATCTCCGAAGCTGATCCGGCACTCGCGCCTAACGGCTTCATCGACGGCCAGATATTGCTTGACCATCAGCATTGCGGCAGGTTTGGATTCAAATTAGACGACAATCCAAGCCTTATTGCCAATTTCCCCACTTTCCCACAGTTGAATTTCACGGGAAAGATCTGTATCAAGGCAGGTAATGTCGTCAAATGCCTCTTCTTCCCGGCAAGAAGGGCTTACGACGCTCACTTCATCGTGGGTGATACCTTGCTAAGCGGAGAAATGTTTACTTATGCCGAAACTTATGGAGGAAGCTGGATTGAAGTTTCTCCCGACAGAAAATATACTACAAACGCAGGCACGACATATTCCGGAGCAGCCGCGCGTCTATATCTCCATCTTGACGAAAATCTGACAGGCGTTACACGCACGGGAAGCGTTTTGGC
>JAISUX010000066.1 GCA_031271805.1 Tannerella sp. | reverse complement strand
CCGGCAACGAGTTATTCGTCCGCACATGGAGCGCCAACACCATCCTCCGCATCTACACCCCCGACGCCCAACTCCGCCACCAGCGCCTCCTCATAGCCCCCGCCCTCACCACCATCCCCCTCCCCCCCGGCATCTACTTCATCACCCTCAACAACCACCCCGCCGTAAAAGTTGTGATTGAGTGAATGTCCTAACGGACAAATATCCGATAGCATTATTACAAGCAATGCTATCGGTAAAAAACGCAGGGCGGCGAGCAGACCAATACACGCCGCCCTGCAATAACCTGACTTTGACACCTTTCTTTAGTTTAAAATTTTAAAATTCTGATTAACAGCGATATAATATTTTGGGGACACCCAAAATGGGTGTCCCAGTGGCGAAGTCAGGAAAAATCTCGAAAAAAATTTTTGATTTTATTACAATATTTTTTTAAAAGAACTATAATGTGTTGATTATAAGAATAATAGCAGTTGCAGCAAAAAACATTAAATGAATATCGTCATAAAATATTACTTATCCATTTCTATTCCGGTATCGCCTTGTTGGGTCATCCATGCGGTAAGGGCGGCGCGCATGTTGGCTATGCGGGCGGCGTGTGCGGGGTCGGCGGCAAGGTTATGCAGTTCCCACGGGTCGCTCTGAAGGTCGTAGAACTCAATAGCGGGACGGGTGGTGAAACGGTTCACTATTTTGAGCGCCGTAGCGTCGCTCTCTGCCGACTCAATCCATGACGCCCATATCTGCTCGCGGTTCTCGACGTCCATCATGTGTTTTTCGAAATATTTCGCTTCGGGCGTCAAATTGATAATCAGTTTGTAACGGTTATCCTGAATGCTGCGTACCGGATAGGCAGCGCCTTCGGGGATGTTGTTGTGTATGCCGTAAGCGTAGTCGCGGTGCTTCGTTTGCTTGCCAAAGAGTACCGGCAGGAAACTGCGCCCGTCGATGCCTTTAACCTCCTCGCCGCCTGCAAGTTCAATAATAGTTGGCGTAATGTCTTCATATTGGGTTATGGCGTCGGTAACTGTTCCTGCCTTTATCTTTGCAGGGTATCTGGCAACTAAGGCGCTGTGCTGACCGTAGTTGTAGCAAGTCCACTTGCCGAAAGGAAATTGAGGACCCTGTTCGCCGAGGAAGACTAACAGCGTCTTATCCAACTGCCCTGTCTCTTCGAGTGTTTTGATGACTGCGCCCACCTGCTCGTCAAGGGCGCCAATCTCGGCAAGGAAGTTACGATAGAGGCGGCGTCCTTCGCTGTTATCCACAAAATTGGGCGGCAGAGTAATCGTTGCCGAATCGATGGATGAGCGGTCGCCCTCTGTCCATGGCACGTGGGGGTTGGTGCTGCAAACAAAGAGGCAGTAAGGTCGGTCGGAGGCGGTGATGAAGTCGCGTATGCCGCCCGTAGTATAGTTTGCTGACGGGAAGACGCAGTCCACCTCGAAGCCCGGCACCTCGTCGAAGTTATAAACTCTCTGTGGGGTGGTATGCCTTTTGCCGGTGCGCCCCACGCGGTAGCCTGTCTCCGGCAGGTAGGTCGTTATGCTTTTGATATTGCCGAACGAGGTCTTGTGGTTCTGAAAAGAGCCGTGCCGTGCCGGATAGAGACCGGTATAGAGCGAGGCGCGGATAGGGACGCTCATGGCGCAGGAAGCGAAGTTGTGCGTGAAGAGAATACCTTCGCGGGCTATGCGGTCTATATTTGGAGTGGCGACATTGCGACCTCCGTAGCATCCTAACTCATTAGTAGCCAGGTCGTCTGCTACTATAACGACCACATTGGGCTTTTCCTGTGCAGCAGCGCCGACAATCGGCGCCAGCGCTAATGCGCTACTGCTTAATGTTTTGATTTTATTCATAGTCTTTATATGATGGGAGCGATCGACGCCAAAGCATGACTTTTTCGCGAAGCAGAGAAGCCTGCTCAGGATACAGTTCGGCGAGATTGGTTGTTTCGCGGGGATCGTCGTGGAGGTTATAAAGCGCCATATTGGAGCCGTCGTAGTTGATAAGCAGTTTCCAGTCGCCTTCGCGGATGGCTGTGTTAGGGCTGGCGTCTTTGTCGGCAGGCTGCGGGAAGGCTTTGTCGGCATTGCGGCGATATTCCCAATAGAGGGGCTTGGTACGCTGCTGCGGAGAGCCTTTTAGCGCGGCGCTCATGTCTTCGCCATCACCCTGCCAATTCGGGGGCAAAGAGACGCCGGCGATGCGGCAGAGGCTGGGGAAGATGTCGAGGGCGCTGATAATGCTTTCGCTTATTGACGGTCTCAACGGCAGCGAAGGCGCTGTCTGCTCAACGCGGGATGTAGCCGTCGGTTCTGTCTGCCAGACAATGAAAGGCATACGTGTACCGCCTTCGTAGAGCGAGGCTTTGCAGCCGCGATAGTTACCGGCTCGGCTACCGCGAAAACTCGGCGCCGGTCCGTTATCGCTGGTAAAGATAACAATAGTATTCCTATCCAAGCCCATTTCTTTGAGACCTTCTATCAACCGCCCTATCTGCCGGTCGTACTCAATGAGAACCGTACGGAAGTTCTTTTCGCTCTCCTCGCCGTCGGGGAACACTTGCTGCTGCTCGAAATTGCCTACCCAAGGGGTGTGCATATCGTCAGGCCAGAGGTTGACAAAGCAGGGCTGCCCCTTGTTGCGCCGCAGAAAGTCGAGCGTTTTGTCAACGAAGTAAGCGGTTCTGTTCCATCGTTTTATGCTGTCTTTTGCAGACCATATCCAGTCGGTAGCCGTGATAAGCGGGTCAGGGTCAGGGCTTTCGTAGGTGCTGACATATTCGTCGTAGCCATAGCGGGTTATTAGTGGCGCGTCATACACGTCGCGTCCGCCTCCGAGGTGCCATTTACCGAAATGACCGGTCTTGTAGCCTGCCGCCTGTAGCGTGCGCGGCAGGGTAGGGGCATCGGGCGTGAGGAAGTCGTTCATCTCGGCGGCGCGGTTGCCGGCGCGCGTCTGTAAGTAACTGGTTATATGCCAGTTGCCCGGACATCTGCCGGTCAGCAGCCCTGCCCGCGACGCCGAACTGATAGGCGAGGCGCTGTAATACTGCATAAACTGCAGACCTTCGGCCGCCAGGCGGTCGATGTTGGGAGTCGGGACGAACTTGCCGCCATAAACGCCGACATCGCCGTATCCCATGTCGTCGGTGAGGATGAAGATGATGTTAGGGCGGGTCGGCGGCTCTTTGGCCGTTGCACTCAAGGATATAACCGACAGCATACTTGCTGAAATTAAACGATTAACCAACTTGTACATTCGGTCGGAAGGGCGAATTTTGTCTGTCGATTTGATTGAAAAATGTTCGCCTTTGACGGTTTCTTCGACCGGTTCGAGTTCGACGCGAATTTCGGGGACGGTAACGAACAGTGCACCGGTTGTAGGGCCGGTGATAAGCACTTCGTCGCCGACATGTAGTGAGCCGCTTTCCATTTCAAACTCAGCGACTTGCAACTCATTGTAATATTTCACGCCTTTAGCGACATATTCCTTCTGTTTCGTAGCGCTCGAACCATAGCGATGGTTCCACTCGCCGAGGCGTTGCCCAAGGTAATATCCGTTCCAGAATCCGCGGTTGAAGACCGATTTCAACTGTTCATCCCATGCCGCAATCTTTTCCTCCGTGAACGTCCCTTCGCAGTATGCCTGCACGGCTTCCTTGTAGCAGGCCGTCACAATGCGCACATATTCCGGCCCCCGCGCCCGCCCTTCAATCTTGAAAAGCCTTACTCCAGCATCCATCATCTTATTAATAAAATGTATGGTCTTCAAGTCCTTAGGCGACATAATGTATTGATTATCAATGTCAAGCTCGATATCCGATTCGCGATCCTTAACCGTGTATCCCCGCCGGCAGATCTGCATACACGAACCGCGGTTAGCGGAGTAATTCATCTCGTGAAGCGACAGATAGCATTTGCCGGAAACGGCCATGCAGAGCGCCCCGTGACAAAACATCTCTATACGAACGAGTTCGCCCCTCGGCCCTTTTATCCCGCGCCGCGTTATCTCGTCATAAATCGCCCGAACCTGCTCAAGGTTCAGTTCGCGCGCAAGCACCGCGACGTCGGCAAACTGTGCGTAGAACGCCAACGCCTCTACATTAGATATATTCAGTTGTGTCGAAAGATGCACTTCCTGCCCTATTTCGCGGGCGTAGCTCATCGCCGCAACATCGGAAGCGATAATAGCCGAAATACCCGACTGATGCGAAGCGTCGATGACTTTGCGCATAAACGGCCTGTCTTCATCGTAGATGACGGTATTAACGGTCAAGTAACTCTTGACGCCATGTTCGCCGCATACCGACGCAATATTCCGCAAGTCGTCCAAAGTGAAGTTGTTAGACGAACGCGAGCGCATGTTCAGGCCTTCGATGCCAAAGTAAATCGAATCGGCTCCGCCTTGAATCGCCGCCATCAGGGATTCGTAGCAGCCCACGGGCGACATTATTTCAAAATCCTTTGTATTCATATTATAAAATCCTAATGGCTATTGCGGCGCAGGCTTCGGCGTCGGACAAGGCATGATGATGATTCGACAAGTCGAAACCACAATAAGCGGCAACCGTATGTAGTTTATAATTAGGCACTACATGTTTGGGAATTTTTATCCTCGCCGCACGACAGGTGCAGTGAAACCGATAGTCGGGATAAGTCATGCCGTAAGTCCGGAAAGCCGACCGCAGGCACCGTTCATCAAAAGCGCTATTATGAGCCACTAAAGGCAAACCATCCAACAAATGCTCCGCCTTAGACCAAACCTTGTCGAATGTAAGCGCATCACAAGTATCACGAAGCGTCAATCCGTGTACCCGCGTGTTCCAATAAGCATACCATTCGGGTTCGGGTTTTATCAGTTCGTAAAACTTTTCGGCGACACATCCGTCGCGGACAACAACAATACCTACGCTGCAAACACTGCTCAGTTCCCAGTTGGCCGTCTCAAAATCTATCGCCGCAAAATCTTTCATGAGGCTCGGAATCAGCCGAAAACATCGACAATCGCCATGTAATGCGTATCCGCATTGACCGGACAAAGCGAGATGTAGCCCGAACGAATCAGTCCCTTTTCCAAAACTAACGGCGATTCGGCAAACATACGCTGATGCTCTTCATAAGCGTCATACACATAATGATTTATACGCAGAATCCCCTGTGATTCGGGATGCACGAACTGACGACTGATCTGCATCGCAACAAGCCCTATCGTGTATCGCAAATTATGCTCGACAAAGGGATGTACGGCATAACTACCGTCTTTTGTCTTATAAATCAGCATGTCCACTCCAAGGAAACCGGTGTAGGAACTACCGAATACTTCTTGCAGGATTATCCTGACTTGCTCAACAAGAAACATAAAGTCATCAGGCGAGATGTACTCGTTAAGTCTCTGAAACAGAGTCTCTTGAGTTCCTAGCAGGCAAGCCACGAACTGTCCTTGCGCCTGTGTCTCGAAGATCGACAAACCGACATATTTGACATTTCCTTCGCCGTCGGAATAAAACTCGGCTGCGAAGTCAAGCACTTTATCAAGCGCCGGCTCAATACTCAACGCGCCTTGTTTCTTCAACGCGCCGTTAATCCATCTCTCGGCGCGGGCATCGAGGGTCTTGTCCTCAAGCCAATAAAGGCCACGACCGGAAGATGATAGCGGCGTCTTAATCACGTAAGGCGGCGTATTTTTTTCGACATAAGTCTTGAAATCGTCTATTTCGGAGTAAAATTCGGGAATCCTGATAGCAGGAGTTATCGGAAAATTCTTCTGCAGACGAATCAAACATTCGGCGGATTTCTGTCGTTTTGTCAACTCAACAATCTCTTCGCGCCACTCCGGAACTTCGATGTTCATCCCGTGTTGCTTGAACTCCTTGAAGATTTCGAGACCTCGGGGCGAAAGCCCCCATACATCAGCCTTAAGAGGCGGAAGTTTCGGTTTCTTCTCCAATTTCTTACACTTGAATAATTCTTTCATCATCAGATTAAGAATCATCGGCGACGACAAATTGTTCTGAAAGCTCTTAGGAAGCGAGGCCACGTACTGAGAGGCTTTCATGTTTCTCACAAGAGTAAAACTACCTCCTCCGCCATACCATATCGGCAGCATTTCCAAATCCGACGCCATCCGTTGTATGGTATATGGTGGAGTATAATGAGATTTCCCACATAAAATCTCCATCTCATGACCAGGGTTAAATAGATATAAGTGCGGCATAAAATTAATATAATGTTCTTATTTATTTATTCCAAATTTTCATCAATAGTCTCTATCTTCTTGATAATCACACCCATGTCATCCTTCAGACGAGCGATCTTTCTATCCATATCCTTCATCAAACCATCTCCTTCCTTAGAAGATATATTGACAAAGCCGATATTATTTTCATAAGTCTGAAGTTCGCTTTTCATACGTTCGTATGTGCGCATTAACTTATCGCGTTCACCATAGAGTTTGCCGCTCTTTCCGGAACTCGCTATTTCGGAAATATTAGAGCGGAACTGTTGAAGCCGACGGTCGCGGTCACTGATTTTCAGGTGATCGAACTGCTTGTCGGTGGCCTCACGGAAGGCCCTATGAAGTTTGTCTTTCTCTTTGAACGGAACATATCCGATGCTGTTCCACTCGGCAATATACTCCTTTAATAAAGCCAAAGCCGTATCACTATCCAGATCAGCGTCAATCGCATTGATCTTTTTTATTATTTCCTTCTTGGCTGCAAGATTTTTGTTTTCCTCCGATTTTTGCGAGGACATTCCTTTATCTTTCCTGTCGAAATAGTAGTCACAGGCGGCAATGAATTGCTTCCATACCATATCCGAATGTTTATGAGATACGGGGCCGATTTTCTTCCATTCGCTTTGCAATTCGACAAACATCTTCGTTGTCTCTTTCCAATCCGTACTGTCTTTTATCGCTTCGGCTTTGGCGACAAGCTCTTTCTTCAACGCCAAATTCTTGTCAAATTCATGCTTTATCGTCTTATAAAACTCGGCCTTCTTCTGGAAATAATTATCACATGCCGCGCGGAAACGCTCGAACACCTTGACATTATATTTCTTTGTAGCAAAGCCTATCGTACGCCATTTAGCCTGCAGTTCGATAACTTCGTTGGTCTTCTTATCCCATTCTCGCATCGTCTTAAGAGACTCGAAATCAATAGCTTCCAGTTCCTCGCAGATAGCGGCTTTCTTTGCATAATTGGCTTCTTCCTGCGCCTTTATGCCCTCGAAATACGATTGGTGACGCTTGTTGATAACCGCCGAAGCGGCTTTGAAGCGTTCCCATATCGACTCGCGAAATTCCTTGGCTACAGGGCCGATTTCACGCCATTGTGAATGTAGTTTCTGCAATTGATGAAACGAAGAAACGGTGTCGGATTCTTCGGACAGTCGCTCTACGGTCTCACACAAGGCTGTTTTGAGTTCAAGGTTTTTCTTGAAATCGTAATCGCGGAACTGCGCGTTAATCCTTATAAGGTCATAGAATCGCTCGTTATACAGTTGATAACTGCGGTTCAATTCCTTCTGATATTCGTGGGGGACTGCTTTTATTTCCTTCCATTTGCGCTGTATCTCGCGGAATTCGTTGTAACGCTTGTTGAAATCGTCCTGACTCTCGGTCAAAACCTTGAGCCGTTCAATAAGATGCTGCTTAAGAATCAGATTGTTTTCCTTTTGCTTTTCCTCCTCAATAGCCAGATATGTACGCTTCTCGCGATATTCGACTATAAGATTTTTCACTAAAGTATCCGTTTCGTCGTCGAGCACAACCGGTTCCGATTCTTCTCCACCTTCATCAAGAAACTCTTTACGCTTCACCTCGTTTTCTTCACGACGAATCTTATTATATGCCTGCTTGATCTCGTCAACTATGTTGCGGGCATACTTCTCCGGTTCCAAAACGGCTAATTTCAACCTCTCGACAAGCTCTTCCTTGCTCAAAGAGGACAAACTTTCCGCTTCGGACAAGACCTCCTCGTCCGAAGCATTAGAGTTTTCTATCTCCGAATCTTCGGAGACTTCCGTTACCGATTCCAATTCATCTACCGGACTAATTTCCGGTGCCTGAGATTCTTCCAATTTGCCTGCGTCCTCAGCCGCAACTATTTCGTCCATAGGCAAATTCGTTTCTTGAGTGTCCATCATAATTCTATTTTAATTTTAGCCGACAGTGGCAAAATTCCCATATAAAAGGATACAAAATAAAGACTTTTTTTCTAATTGACCAAAGAAAAAGTAAAAAAAATCGTCGTTATAATTTTTATTTTTTCATATATTGCTTATTTTCAGTCATTTATCTTTATCCGAGAAATGAGATTAAAATTCCGGCTGCAACCGCAGAACCTATAACTCCGGAGATATTGCTCGACATACAGTATTGAAGTACGTGATTTTTAGGATCATATTTCAATGCTATATCGTTAGCCACACGCGAAGCCATAGGAACAGCGCTCAAGCCGGTAGCTCCAATCAGCGGGTTTATCTTCCTTGCCGATAGGAGGTTCCATATCTTAACCATGCAGATGCCCGACGCAATCGACAGAGCGAAAGCGAGGAACCCGCCGACTACGATGCCTATTGTCGTCCAGTTGAGGAACGAATCGCAAGTCATAGTCCCGCCCACACAAAGCCCGAGGAATATCGTCGCGGCGTTCATGATGCTGTTTGAAGCAGCGTCGAGCAAACGCCCGGTGTCGCTGCCTATCTCTTTTATCAGGTTGCCGAACATCAACATTCCTACCAAAGGAACAGCCGTCGGAACGAACAATGCAACCAAAGTAGTAACGGCTATCGGGAAGACAATCTTCAATACGCGCAAGTTCTTGATCTCTACTTTGTTAGCAGATTTCTTCTCTTCTTCTTTCATGTTGATGGAAAGTTCCTTTTTAGTGCATATCAGCCTCACTACCAATGGAATAATGACCGGCACCAATGCCATGTATGAATAGGCTGCAATGGCTATGGGGCCTAATAAATGCGGTGCAAGTTTGATGGTCGTAAAAATTGCTGTCGGGCCGTCGGCTCCTCCGATGATACCAAGCGAAGCGGCTTCTTTAGGTGTGAATCCCATCAGGATTGATATCAAAAGAACGGCAAAGATACCCATCTGTGCGGCGGCGCCGAATATCGACAACCTCAAATTACGCAACATAGGGCCGAAGTCGGTCAACGCCCCGACGCCCATAAAGATAATCGGCGGCAGGAAACCTGTCTTGATAAGCATGTAATAAAGGAAATTCATCAGTCCGAGGTCGTGCGCTATCTCATGCAACGGCATCTCCCAAATATTTTTTGTGACGCCGCCGACAATTACGCTTCCGTCCTGAGACGCCTGAACAACGCCCATGTCGCCGCCGGGGAAATTGGCAAGCAAAACACCGAAAGCGATAGGTATCAGCAGCAACGGCTCGTAATGCTTCTTTATACCAAGATACAGCAGCAGGAAGGCGATAGCGTACATTATCAGGAATTGCGGCTTGTCGATAATATTACCGAAAGCCGTCATCTCATATATCTTTTGAAATAGATTATCCATGAATATCCTGTTATTTTATTGTCATCAATACGTCATCTTCCGAGACCGAGTCGCCGGGGTTGAACAAGATAGCGGTTATAACCCCATCGTTTTCGGCGCTTACGGCATTGTAGGTCTTCATTGCTTCTATATAGCACACGGTTTGACCCTTCTTTACGGCATCGCCCACGTTGACAGGCGTATCGCCCGTGCCCTTGACGAGGAAGAACTTGCCTTCGAGGGGCGATAGCAATTCCTGTCCTTCGCCTGCGGCAGGAGCCGGACTTGGAGCGGCGGCAGTTACCGCGGGAGCCTGAGTGGCAGCAGCGGTGGTATTCCCGAAAGCGACGGTCACGCGGTAGGGCTGCCCGTTGACATCAACGTTTAATACCTGCGGCGTTGTCGGCAAGGCAAAAGTAGCCGCAACTGCAGCATTTTCGCCCTTGCCGGCCGAAGCCGCCTGAGCCTTCTCTTCCCTGCGTTTGGCTACGTCGGCAAGGAAGTCAACCTTGGCTTTACCTGATTTATATGCCTCATACTGAGCTGGATGCATGGCGTATTCAAACAATTCCTCATCATCCTCGCCTACCTCCCAATGCCGCTCATTCATCGTTTTACGGTATTTGTCGAGTGCATCGGGATAGTTATCTTGCGGATTGCCGTCGAAGAACTGGCGTCCCTCGGCCTTGGCTTTTTCAATGATTTCAGGCGCAAGCTCACCCGGCAGGCGTCCCGCCTTACCGAGAATCATATCCCAAATATCGTCGGCAATCATGCTCCAGCGCTCCTTGCCTTTCAACATCTGCATAACGTTCATCAGCGCAAGGTTCTTGACATACTGGCTGAAAGGCGTAACGAG
This sequence comes from Tannerella sp., assembly GCA_031271805.1. Classification (GTDB taxonomy): domain Bacteria; phylum Bacteroidota; class Bacteroidia; order Bacteroidales; family Tannerellaceae; genus Tannerella. The sequence goes on along the minus strand of JAISUX010000066.1, from coordinate 15,677 downwards.
CGGAGGATAACCGACCCGCGGCCACACGTATGCAACTTCGTCGAAGAGTTTTATCAGCAACTCATCCAACGACATCGGCACTTCTTTATTCTTTTCGCGTGTCTTGTTTATCGACGCGAGGTTGGTCTCAAGGTCGGCCATAAGGCTTCCCATCATACCGCCCGGTAATCCCGGAGCGATAAGCAGCGAGTTCATAAGCCGGTTCTTAGGACTGATGTACAGGCCGAGGAAATCGTCCATAAACTCCTGAACCATAGAGCGTACCTTCATATAAGCGCTCATATTGATTTCCGGGACAATATATCCCGCATCTTTAAGCATTGCCTGTACGGTCAGCAGGTCGGCGTGTCCGGTACCCCACGACAGCGGCTCCATACCGACGTCGATATAGTCACATCCCGCATCACAAACCGAAAGTATCGACGCAACGCTGAAACCCGGCCCGGCATGGCTGTGATACTGTATCGGGATATCGGGATATTCTTTCTTGATATTTGCGACGATACGGCCGAGCGAGTGCGGACGGCCTATGCCCGCCATATCTTTGATACATATCTCATCTGCCCCTGCGCGTATCAACTCAAGCGCCATGTTGGTGTAGTACTCGACCGTATGGACGGGAGAATGCGTAATGCTCAATGCGCATTGCGAAATCATTCCCGCTTCGTGGGCGTATTGTATTGAGGGCTTAATATTACGCACATCGTTGAGGCCGCAAAACGTCCTCGTGATGTCGGTTCCCTGAGCTTTCTTCACTTGATAAAACAGTTGGCGCACGTCCGAAGGAACGGGACTCATCCTCAAGCCGTTCAACGCACGGTCGAGCATCTGTGTACGGATTCCAGCGTCGTGAAAAGGTTTTGTCCATTGCCTGACGGCCTTATTCGGATTCTCTCCGAAGAGAAGATTTACCTGCTCGAAGCCTCCTCCGTTAGTTTCTACTCGTGCAAAACAGCCCATATCAATAATAGCCGGGGCTATCTGCACCAACTGATCGACACGCGGTACATACTTGCCTGCCGACTGCCACATGTCTCGAAAAACGAGACAAAATTTAATTTCTCTACTCATACCTCTATATATAAATACCTATTAAACAATCATTTTTCAATTTTAGTCACTTTGCCTTGGCCGGCCGTAATGACGCTGACCGCCGAGACGATTGCCGCCGTTGTAAGGGCGGATGTCGCGTCTCCGCTCGAAACGATTGCGCCTGCCGGACGACGTGTAGGCTTAACCGCCACTTCTTCGGGCGGCGCATACCTGTTTACCAACGAAATTAACCCCTTGCTAAAACCTATAACAAGCAATAGCATAGCGAATACTACCGTCATTCCTACTGCCATCAACAAAAGACCCAATTCAAAATTCTCCATAATTAAAACCTTTTAAAATATCAATTTCACGCCTTCTTCACACTCTAAGGAGGCACAAAAATAGACAAAATGTGCGAAATAGTCACTATTATTCCCTTAAAAAAATTAAAAAAGCGCATTTTTGTCATTTTTCATTACATATTGTTTATTGTACGCGAGGGAATTAAGCAAAAAAAATCCCGGAACTCACGTTCGGGGATTTTCAGTAATGAATAATGAATAACGTTTAGCATTATGCTCTAGCACCCGAGAGAATCTCGAGTTAACCGCATAGAAGCCTACTTTAACCGCGCCTTTCGGCGCATAGTCGATTGCCCTATCAGCATACTAATAAAGGCGTCCTTTACTTTATGCAACCGGCGTTCAACTTATAAAAATATCAGATTCGGAAGATTTTAAGGATGTTTTTGCCAAACAAATATTATTCTTCTTCATCTAATCTCTGGCAAAGATACGAACTTTTTTTTTATCCACCAAATTTTTTTGCAACTTTTTGATGTTTTTTTTTCAAGTTTTTTCAACTATCCGCATCAATACTGCAAATTAAAGAAATACTTTTTCTCCGAAAAAAACAGAATATCATCCGTTTTCTATATTTTTTCGCGTATAATCGTATCCAAAAGTCCAGACTTGAGATCATATTCCGGCACGAAATCAAGTATCTTACGAAGCGGCCTCGTGTCGCAATTCCAATTCCGCTGCTTGAGGATATGATACTTATCGGTATTGAGGGTAGTATCCTGTCCGCGAAGTTGTCCGATCAACTCCGAAATTTCACATGCCCAACGGCATAGCCGGAGCGGTATGCGAAGGCTCAAGACAAAGCGTTTGCCGAGCGCTTTACGTACAAGTTTCACAAATTCGGCGTCGGAATACACATCGCCGTCGGCTACGAAAAACGATTTGTAATCGGCCTTGGGGTTTTCAAGCGTCAACATCGCCACCTCCGCCAAGTCTTTGGCGTGGATAAACGTCAGTGTCTGCGGCTTAAACCCGACTTTAAGAGCAAATCCCTTCTTAATGCTCTTTATTTCCATAAGATAGTCCTTGTCATACGGGCCGTAAACACCGGTAGGACGAAGTATCACGTATGGATAATCGTCCTGCGTCTTGACAAAAAGTTCAGCCTTATACTTGCTGTCGCCATAGATGGAATCCGGCCGTTGCTCGTCACTGTCGAGAATAGGGTCGGTCGAACCGTCGCGGACAGGGCCGAAACTGCTTAGACTACTTATCAATACAAACTTTTTCGGCCTGCAGTCGGCTAAGTACAATGAGTCGATTAACACCTTTGTATAGTAGGCATTTACTCTGTAAAAATCCTGTTTATCAAGTGCTTTAGTTATTCCGGCATTATGAATGACATAGTCCCATGCCCCATCCCTGTTAGCGACGAAGTCCTTCATCATCTCGTACATTTCCATCGGCCTGGTGTACGGCAGTTCTAATAATTTTATCCTTTTGTCGGTGAGCCGAGCGAGCGAACTTTTTTCCCTAACGCCGCACCATACTTCATATCCCCGCTTAAGCGCGGCATCTACGAGATAGCCGCCTATAAAACCGCTTGCGCCTGTTATTAAACATTTACGTGTTGCTGACATGTTATTTCCCAATTATTTGAATTTCCTTATTTATGTAAACTATGTTTTTGATGAGCGGCGTCAAGATACCGACGTCATGCGTGACGAGGATAATAGCCGTGTCGGTGTTGATTTCGCCCAACAGCTCGTGGAACTGTTGCTCGAACTGCTTGTCTATGTAAGTATTAGGCTCGTCGAGTATCAGAATACGCGGACGCGAGACCATCGCCCGCGCTAAGAGAACACGTTGAAACTGCCCGCCCGACAACTCGCCGACAGCCTGACCGGCATATTGTTCCAAACCCATACGTGCGATAATCGCATGTATCAGCTCTTTTCGCTCGTCGGTGAGCCTCATGAAAAGATGTTTCCCGTCGGCAAGCCCCGAAGCCACAACGTCGTAAACGGATATCGGGAACTGCTTGTCAACGGCATTGATCTGCGGTAGATAGCCGACTTTATGCGAAGCGACCTGCCTGCCTCGATCGAAAAAAGCGACTGTCCCCGAAGCCGGTTTCATTAGCCCGAGAATTACCTTCAAAAGCGTGGTCTTGCCGCCGCCGTTAGGACCGGTTATCACGAGAAAATCATCTTCCCAAACGTCCAAATCTATGTCCGTCAATACGGCTTTAGCGCCATAGACGGCATTTATTCCCCTGACTTCAATCAACTTTTCCATCGCTCACCAATGCTTTAACTATTCGTTTCATTTGCATATCCCATTGACTGTCAAGTGGATTAATCACTACGAGACGCGCACCGATTTCAGCGGCAATCTGTTGTGCGTGCTTAGTGTCAAATTCTACTTGCGTGAAAACGACCTTCACACCCGCAGATTTAGCCTCGTCAATCAACTGCTTCATGGACGACGACGACGGCTCTTTGTTGTCATCCTCGATGCTCAACTGCCTAAATCCTAACTCTTTAGCGAAATAAGTCAGGGCGGGATGGTATATCACGAATGTCCGGCATGACAGGTTTTCCATCTGCCGACGTAATGTATCCTCAAGCGCTTGAATCTCGTCGATAAAAGTCTTATAATTAGCCATATAATAATCTTCGCGCCCCTCGTTCATCGACACGAGGGCATGACAAATTTCTGCCGAAATAGCCTTCGCGCCTTCGAATGATGTCCAGAAATGAGGATCATGATGACCGATGTGGTCTTCAAATTTCATCCCACGCGACAAATCGGCTATAAAAACCTTGGGATTATTGACTTCGACGGACTTCACAAGCAGCTGTTCCATAGTGAATTGATTGATATGGAAATAGGCTTGCCCTTTTGCTACGCGAACGATTTCGACCGGCGAAGGATCGTAGGTCTCCGGACCTTGCCCCACAGGGATAACCGAGAAAAATTCGTAGTCGCCTCCCGCGATTTTTTCGCCGAAATAGCGCAAAGGTTCGATCGTCACGGCTATTTTATTGTTTTCGCCCGCACCGGCGGAAGCGCTTGAATCCTTCTTCCCGCCTCCGCAGGCAATTATCAGCGGCAGCGACAGGCATACGGCAACGCCTTTGTTCAACCACTTTTTGCCGAGAAAATGTATAGGATACAATACCGCCACAAATCCCATCAAGACGACCGTCAGGAAAACAAGCAACACATCCGTCCACTCAATAAGAACAGGATAAGCATCGACCACGAAAGCCCCTGCCGTAGCGCCAAGCGAGATCAATCCGAAATGCTGCTGTAACAAACACAGCCCAATACCAATCACCACGCCTATAGCCCCGCCGAAAAGCGAAATCATCCATCCCTCGAAAAGAAATATCCTGTTTATCAGCGTATTATCTGCCCCCATGCCGCGCAACTTGCTTACATCATCTTCTTTCTCAATCATCAGTATCGCAAGCGAGCCGAGGACATTGAACAGCGCCATTACCAGAATGAAACAAAGCATCAGGAAGGTGACCCACTTCTCGATTTGCACCATCTTGAACGAGGCTTCCTGCTGCTCGTAACGATCCCGGACACGGAAGCCGCTGCCTAAAAGCGATGCGATAGTCTTCTTGACTGAAGCGATGTCGGCGCTATGCCTGAGTTTGAGTTCGATAGCCGAGACTTCCTTCTCGTAATCAAGCATTGAGCGCAGCATTTCCATCGGTGCAAGCATGAATCCTTCGTCATAGACCGGTTGGTTAAGCTGGTAAACTCCACCTACAAGCACATATTCGACTTGCGCCGAAGCCGAGGGATTGGCCAGATTGACGCTTTCCGTCCGTTTAGGCATATAGATTTCCATCGGATAGGCAAAAGCGGCATTGATACCGAGCGCCGAAGCGAGGCCTATCCCAAGTACGGCGTAATAAGCATCGCCGTCCCGGAGTTTGAACGCGCCATCAATAATCACAGTATCAATCAGCGTAAGATGCCGGAAAGTCGAATCAATGCCCTTTATGACTGATATTTCCTGCCGATCGCCGTAGCGTACAAGTGCGTTTTCCTGAAGCGTCTCGCAGCTAAGCTCTATTTCGGGCAATTCCCGTACCTGCCGCATCACCGCCGATGTGGGATCAAAAACTTTTCCCTCCGTCGAAGTAATCTTCAATTGCGGGTCGAAAGCGCTGAACATCATGGACGTCAGATCTTTAAAGCCATTGAACACCGACAGGGTGCACACCATCGCAACCGTCGCAACCACGACGCCGCACACCGACACCAACGAGATGATGTTGATTGCATTGTGCGACTTCTTGGCAAACAAGTATCTGCGCGCTATGTAGAATGGCAGGTTCAAATCGTATTATTTTTGAAGCAGTTTGTCAATATTCTCGACGTAATCAAGCGAATCGTCGATAAAGAAAGCAAGTTCGGGTATGCGCCGTAACTGTGTGCGGACAATCTGCCCGAGGTCGTAGCGAATTGTTTTCTTATTCTTCTCGATCGTTTCTATCATTTCCTGACTCTTCGCCGACGGGAAGATGCTAAGATATACCTTTGCCAGGCTGAGGTCGGAACTTACGCGCACGGCGCTGACCGAGACAAGCGTGCCGCGCATCAACGCCGTTTGCCGCCTGAACAGTTCGCTCAATTCTTTTTGTAACAGTCGCTCTATTTTATTAAGCCTCGTTGTTTCCATTTTTACACTATATTTTAAATAACCTATTTTTTCCAAATAACGGACAGCCCGTCGCGAACAGGCAGGATAACCTTTTCTACTCTGTCGTCGTTCCTGACTTTCTCGTTAAATTCAATAATCCCCTGCGTCTGTTTGTCGGCAGGCTCTATGTTGTCGTCAACGACCTTGCCCGACCAAAGTGTGTTATCGGCTACAATCACCGCCCCCGGACGCAGGCTTGGGAACACAAGATCGTAGTATTTCGAGTAATCACGCTTGTTGCCGTCGATATAAACCATGTCGAACGATTCCGCAAAGGTAGGAAATAATTCGTTAATATCACCCCAAAACAGTCGAATTTTATCACGATACGGCGACTTTTCCAGCCAGGGTATCGTGAATGGTTGCATCTCGTCGTTGATTTCGACGGCATAGACAAGTGCGTCGCTGTCGATACCTTCGGCGATGCAAATTGTGGCATAGCCGGTGTAAGCGCCAATCTCAAGCACTCGCTTAGGGCGAATCATGCGACAAAACATCTTCAGCAACCGTCCCTGCAAATGCCCCGCGACCATACGCGGATAAAGCAGTTTAACATGCGCATCGCGATTCAATGCCGCCAACAATTCGCCCTCGCCGTCGATATGGTCGAGTATGTAATCTTCAATCTTCACTGCCTCACAATTTCAGAAGCGCCTCAACAGCAAGCCTGTAAGAATCAAGCCCGAAACCGGCGATTACACCCTTGCAGACAGCCGAAATCATTGACTTGTGCCGGAACTCCTCGCGCGCATGTACATTTGATATATGCACCTCTACGACAGGAACATCGACAGACTTGACAGCATCCCTCAATGCCACCGATGTATGAGTATAAGCGCCCGCATTGAGCGCTATGCCGTCGAAATCGAACCCCGTCTCATGAATCTTGTCGATAAGCGCCCCCTCCGAGTTGCTCTGAAAATAGAATATCTCAACGCCGGAATAAGCCTCCCGCAATTCTTCGAGATAGGAATCGAACCCCATGCTGCCGTAAACCTCAGGCTCGCGCCTTCCTAATAAGTTCAAGTTCGGCCCGTTAATAATCTGAATCCTTTTCATAAATAAAGATTTTTACATTAATACTGTCTTTGCCCGCCAAAAAATCCGTCAAAGAGAGTACAAAGGTAATTATTTTTTCATTAAATATCCATTGATAAAAAATTTTTTCAATCAGATTTTGTCCGTTCGGAAATAAGTCTTACCTTTGTCCGTATGTATCAAAATAGTTAATATGACGGCGCCCAAGGACATTTTGAGCAAATACATTGCGTACCTGCGATTGGGAAAGGGTCTTTCCGAGAATACATCCGAGGCCTACGCCGATGATGTCGGCAAATTACTCCGGTTTGTCGAAAGGGAAAAGAACTTGGATGTTTTTACGCTTACTTACAGTGATTTACAACAGTTCTTGGCGCAATTATGCGATATAGGGATTGCCGCCCGCTCGCAGACCCGCATAGTGTCGGGCATCAAGTCGTTCTACCGCTTTTTGCTTGCTTACGGTTATGTGGAAAAAGACCCGACCGAGCTTCTCGAAAGTCCGAAGATAGGGCAAAAACTGCCGGAAGTGCTGTCTGTAAATGAGATAAACAGCCTCATTGATTCTATTGATCTCTCGAAAGCCGAAGGTCAGCGTAACCGTGCGATGCTCGAAGTCTTGTACAGTTGCGGCTTACGGGTGTCGGAACTCGTCGGGCTGAAATACTCGAATATATATTTCGACGAGCAGTTTGTTATCGTACGCGGCAAAGGCGATAAGCAGCGTATCGTACCTATCTCATCAAAGGCTATCAACGAAATACGGCTCTATCTGCCCGACCGTAACAGTCTGAAAATCAAGAAAGGCAGCGAGGATATCCTCTTCCTCAACCGTCGTGGAGCAGGATTGACGCGCGTCATGGTCTTTCATATTATCAAGGAACAGGCCGCTATCGCAGGTATTCGCAAGAAAATCAGCCCCCACTCACTACGCCATTCCTTTGCAACTCACTTGCTGGAAGGCGGCGCCAACCTGCGGGCTATTCAGATGATGTTAGGCCACGAAAGCATCACTACGACAGAAATCTACACTCATCTCGATCGCGAGTTCCTGCGTAGCGAAATCATTGCTCATCATCCTCGAAATCGTAGTTCTGATAAAGGAAGTCGTTATACGGAAAACGAGTGACGTGAATCTCCTTTACCCGCGCATAAAGACGTTCTTTCAACTCGTCAATATTGATTTTGTTTGCCGCCGAGATAAACAGGCAGTTTTCGGGCATGCGGTTCATCCACGTGGTCTTCAGCTCGTCGAGCGAGATGTTTTCGCGCGTACGAGGCGTCAGGTCATCGGCTTCCTTAGCGACAAACGTGAATAAATCTATCTTGTTAAAAACCATTATGACCGGCTTCGGCGTCTTGTCGATCTCGGTGAGGGTGCGGTTGACGATATCTATCTGCTCTTCAAAAGTAGGATGCGAGATGTCCACAACATGCAGCAATATGTCGGCGTCGCGCACCTCGTCAAGCGTCGATTTGAACGATTCGATCAACTCGGTCGGCAGTTTGCGGATAAATCCTACCGTATCCGAAAGCAGGAAAGGCAGATTGCCGATAATCATCTTACGGACAGTGGTGTCGAGCGTCGCAAAGAGCTTATTTTCAGCAAAGACATCGGTTTTGCAAAGCAGGTTCATCAGCGTCGATTTCCCGACATTGGTATAGCCGACCAAAGCCACCCGCACCATCTTCCCGCGATTCTTGCGCTGCGACAACATCTGGCGGTCGATTTCGAGCAGTTCTTTTTTTAGCTTGGAAATCTTTTCGAGGATAATCCTGCGGTCGGTTTCCAACTGTGTCTCGCCGGGGCCACGCATAATGACTCCCCCACCGCCGCGCTGCCTCTCAAGGTGAGTCCACAGACCCGTCAAGCGCGGCAACATGTACTTATACTGTGCCAATTCGACCTGCGTCTTGGCGTATGCCGTCTTCGCCCTCAAAGCAAAAATGTCGAGGATAAGACTTGTACGGTCGAGAATTTTGACCTTCAACTCCTTTTCCAGAATCCGTATTTGCTTGGCCGACAGCTCGTCGTCGAATATGGCGCAACCTGTTTCATGTTCCGCAATATATTCCTTTATTTCCATTAATTTTCCTTTCCCAACGAAAGTCGTTTGGTTAGGGTTTTCCAATTTCTGCGTGAAGCGCTTGACGGCTCTAATCCCTGCCGTATCAGCCAAAAACGCCAATTCGTCAAGGTATTCCTTGACGTGCTTCTCATCTTGCGTCGGCGTAATTAATCCGATCAATACAGCATCCTCCGTTTTCGCCTCTGTTATTATAAATTCTTTCATCTGTCGATAAGTTCATTTTTTGGTGCAAATATAGGGCATTTTTTTAATATATACAAAAAAACTATGTTTTGTAGCCTGCCAAAATGTCATAAACAGCTTTTGGCACTTAATTTGAAGTAATTATCGAAACTAAACAATTTTTGAATTTATGAAAGGAAAAGATATATATGAATTTTAATAATTTTACGATTAAATCCCAAGAGGCCGTGCAAAAAGCGGTCGAAATAGCGACAAATAACAGTCAGCAATCAATTGAGAGTGAGCATTTGCTTAAGGGTGTCATTTTGACAGGAGATAGTGTTGTCCGGTTTTTATTTCAGAAACTTGGCGTCAATCAGCAAGGTTTGGAAAAGACGCTTGACAGGAAGATCGAATCGCTGCCGAAGGTTTCGGGCGGCGAACCTTACCTTAGCCGGGAGGTCAACGACGTCCTGCAGAAAGCTATTGCTTACAGCAGTAAGGCCGGCGACCAGTATGTTTCTATCGAGCATATCATTCTGGCTTTGCTTACGGAGAAAAGTTCCGCCTCGCAGATGCTCAAGGATGCGGGAGCGACAGAGAAAGATCTGAGCGCTGCAATCGACGAACTGCGGATGGGCAACAAAGTGACGAACCAGTCGGCTGAAGACACCTACGGAGCGCTTAGCAAATATGCTATTGACCTCAATGAACGCGCACGCTCAGGCAAGCTCGACCCGGTGATTGGGCGCGACGATGAGATACGCCGTGTGCTGCAAATCCTGAGCCGCCGCACCAAGAACAATCCTATCCTCATCGGCGAACCTGGTGTCGGCAAAACGGCTATTGCCGAGGGTCTTGCGCACCGTATCATACGTGGCGACGTGCCCGAAAACCTCAAGTCGAAGCAGATTTTTTCGCTCGATATGGGCGCCCTCATTGCCGGCGCTAAATACAAGGGTGAGTTTGAGGAACGACTTAAAGCCGTTGTAAATGAGGTGATTAAATCCGACGGCGAAATCATTCTCTTTATAGATGAGATACATACGCTTGTAGGCGCCGGCAAAGGCGAGGGGGCTATGGATGCGGCAAATATCCTTAAGCCGGCTCTCGCGCGGGGCGAACTTCGTGCAATCGGCGCTACAACTCTTGACGAATATCAAAAATATTTCGAAAAGGACAAGGCGCTCGAACGCCGCTTCCAGATGGTTATGGTCAACGAACCTGATGAGACCGACACGATTTCAATCCTGCGCGGTCTTAAGGAAAAATATGAAAACCACCACAAGATACGCATCAAGGACGACGCCATCATTGCCGCAGTACAGCTCTCAACACGTTATATTACAGACCGTTTCCTGCCCGACAAGGCTATTGATCTTATGGACGAGGCGGCGGCTCGCTTGCGACTGCAGGCCGATTCCGTCCCCGAATCCCTCGACGAGGTATCGCGCCGTATCGCTCAACTCGAGATCGAGCGCGAGGCCATAAAACGCGAAAAAGACAAAGAAAAACTCGACCAGCTGAGCAAAGAAATAGCCGATCTCAAAGACGAGGAAAAGAAGCAGAAAGCCAAGTGGAAAAGCGAGAAGGAGTTGATTAACAAGATACAGCAAAACAAGATCGAAATTGAGAATCTCAAGTTCGAGGCCGAAAAAGCCGAGCGCGAGGGCGACTACGGCAAGGTCGCCGAGATTCGCTACGGCAAACTAAAAGAAAAAGAGACTGAGATTGAGCAGATCCAGGCCAAACTGCACGAGATGCAGGGCGGCGAGGCGATGATAAAAGAGGAAGTTGACAGTGACGATATTGCCGATGTGGTATCGCGTTGGACGGGCATACCTGTAAGCAAGATGATGCAGAGCGAGAAAGACAAATTGCTGCATCTTGAGGACGAACTGCATAAGCGCGTAATAGGCCAGGACGAAGCTATTACGGCTATTGCCGATGCTGTGCGCCGCAGTCGCGCCGGATTGCAAGACCCAAGGCGCCCCATAGGTTCGTTCATCTTCCTCGGCACAACAGGCGTCGGCAAGACCGAACTCGCTAAAGCCCTCGCCGAATATCTCTTCGACGACGAGAACATGATGACCCGCATCGACATGAGCGAGTATCAGGAAAAATTCGCCGCGAGCCGCCTTGTCGGCGCGCCTCCGGGATATGTCGGCTACGAGGAAGGCGGACAACTGACCGAGGCCATACGCCGCAAACCCTACTCGGTGGTTCTTTTCGACGAGATAGAAAAGGCTCATCCGGATGTGTTCAACATCCTGTTGCAGGTGCTCGACGACGGCCGCCTCACCGATAACAAAGGCCGCACTGTCAATTTTAAGAACACAATAATCATAATGACGAGCAATATGGGTTCGGCATTGATACGCGACAATTTCGAGAAAATCACTCCCGAAAACCGCGAAAAAATCATCGCCGAGACCCGCGACGAAGTCCTCGATCTCCTCAAGAAGACAATCCGCCCCGAATTCCTCAACCGTATAGACGACATCATCATGTTTACGCCTCTCAACGAGCAGGAAATCCGCCAAATCGTCGGGCTGCAACTCGCCGGCATCAGCCGTATGCTGGAACGTAACGGGTTGACGCTGACCTTTACCGACGCAGCAATGAGCTATCTCGCCGACAAGGGATACGACCCGCAGTTCGGCGCCCGCCCCGTCAAGCGAGTAATCCAAGACTTGGTTCTCAACGAATTGTCGAAGAAGATCCTCGCCGGCGCAATCGACCGAAGTAGAGCTGTCAAGGTTGACTTCGACGGCAATGGCCTAATTTTCGAAAATTAAAATGAAGATCGGCGACTTGGACTTAGGGAGATATCCGGTAATGTTGGCGCCTATGGAGGACGTTACGGATATATCATTCAGGCTGTTATGCAAACAGTTTGGGGCTGACATGGTCTATACCGAATTTGTGTCTGCCGACGCTCTAATCCGTAATGTCAGTAAGACAAAGGAGAAGCTGAAAGTTGACGAAGAAGAGCGTCCGGTTGCGATTCAGATATACGGTAAAGAAGTAGCTCCCATGGTCGAAGCGGCGAAGATTTGCGAAGAGGCTCATCCTGATATAATAGATTTGAATTTCGGCTGTCCCGTGAAAAAAATTGCCGGTAAGGGAGCCGGGGCGGGTATGCTGCGGAATATCCCTCTGATGCTTGAGATAACGCGGGAAGTGGTCAAAGCTGTAAAGACGCCTGTAACCGTAAAGACGCGCCTCGGCTGGGACAACGACAACAAGATCATCGCCTCTTTAGCCCAAGAGCTGCAAGACTGCGGCATAGCGGCGCTGACCATTCACGGCCGCACAAGAGCGCAGATGTACACCGGCGACGCCGATTGGGAGCTGATAGGGAAAGTGAAAGACGACCCCCACATCAGGATACCGATAATAGGAAACGGCGACATAACGACGGCCGAGCGATGTAAGGAATGTTTCGACCGGTATAATGTAGATGGTGTGATGATAGGCCGCGCAAGCATCGGCCGCCCGTGGATATTTCGTGAAGTAAAGCGCTTCCTTCAATCGGGCGAAATCATGCCTCCTGAGCCATTACAGTGGTATTTGGAAATACTCAAAAAACAAGTGTTGCAAAGCGTGAATCGCTTGGACGAACGGCGAGGAATACTCCATATAAGGCGTCACCTCGCCGTAACGCCGCTGTTCAAAGGCATCCCGAACTTCAAGCAGACACGCATAGCAATGCTTCGCGCCGAGACGGTCGAAGAACTGTTTGCGATAATGGATGAAGTCATCAAATGACGTATCGTTGTATTGAAGTACCAAAGTCGCGAAGCATCGTTATTTTTTGAAATCCTGCGCTTTAATGTAAACTTTGAAATCCTTGATACCGCCCGTCCGAAGTTGATGCGCCCCATCGCCTCCACAAGGATGTCCAAACGGGCGTTCTTAGGGCAGGGAGGCAGCGGCAGTTGCTTCTCGCCGTTGCGACGGTCGAGTTTGCCGATATATGCGCCGTTGACGAAAATCTGCGCGCCCAGTATTTAGGCGTCGGCTGACCGGATTCGCTGATTGGCGCGTCGTAGTCGTAAGATGTTACATCGGGTGCAAAGTCGGGCGAGTTGGCGCCCGCCCAGTGTCCCCAATTCGTACCGCCGTGCGTCATATAGAGGCTGAACGAGATATTGCGGTCGAGCATCTGCCGGATGCCCTCTATCATGTCTTCGGCAGGGCGGGTTTCGTGGTTACACAACTGTATGCGCTGTTCCCAGTACGGCTTCGGGATGCGAGGATAATGCAGTTCTGCCGCCTTAACGACAAACGGCTTCCCGTCAAGCAGGAACGCCCCCTTCCCCGCTACAAAACTGCGCTGCGACATAATAACCGACGGCGCCATAAGTAACAGGCTCAATACGATGTAAACCAACTTTCTCTTCATCTTTCTTAATAAATTGCCTTTGCGAGGCGTTACTATTCAGGGCGCAAAGATAGTGTTTTTTATATGATTATCCCCAACTTTACCCCCAAAATCCAATCAGCGCAGATTAGTTAGTGCTTTGATAATCAAAACACTACCAATTTGATTTTAACATATTAACCAAACCTGTTAATCAAAAAAATCTTACCCTTGTAAAAATAAACAAGGTAAGAATATGAACACGGGAGATTGGCGGTATTAAATTTTTCATACTTGAAGGGAATCCAAATTAACTAAAAATTACTTATGATTATGATAATAGTTATGTTAGTGATAAAATTTGGTATCACTTTCCGATTAATGTATCGATGTACAGGGGTAAAGTTGGGGATAATCATTAAATTTTTCGTATTTTAAAAACCGTTCCCCGTTTGGAACATTTTCGCGGCAAAAATAGAAAATGAGAATGGCATAAATGGTATCAAAACAGGAATTTTTAGTATCAAACAGAAAAAATACATTAATTAAGATTATTAATGATTTATTAACTATATAAATGGAGTACACAGACAACACGGATTGGCCGAATTTTCACAGATTATTTTCAGCGGAAAAGGAGGTGAAGTATTTCGCAAAGAAAGACTGTCGGTTCAAGACAGAAGTCGCACAGCCGAGCGTCTCTACATACGCAGGCTTACGGCATTGCGGTGGGCGTCAAGGTGCTCGGCGGCAGCCATGATTTCGATGGCGGGGCCGATGTGTCGCAATCCGTCTTGTGTGAGCTCCTGGAAGGTGATTTTCTTCAGGAAACTGTCAAGATTTACGCCGCTGAAGGCTGTTGCCCAGCCGTGTGTCGGCAGTGTGTGATTGGTGCCGGAAGCATAGTCGCCTGCGCTTTCAGGCGAATAGTTGCCGAGGAATACTGAGCCTGCATTAATTATCCTGTCAGCAATGACAGAGTAGTTTTTAGTGGCAATAATCAGGTGTTCGGGGGCATAATGGTTGGTAAAATCGATAATTTCATCGATATTTTTCAATACTATTAAACGGCTGTTTTGCAAGGCTTTTTCGGCGATTTTTCGGCGGGAGAGGGCGGTAAGTTGTGTTTTTACTTCGTGTTTCACGGCATCGGCAACAGCAACGGATGTTGTCAGCATGATAGCCTGACTGTCAGGCCCGTGTTCAGCTTGGGACAGCAGGTCGGCTGCCACGAAAGCCGGATATGCTGTTTCGTCGGCGATAACTTCCACCTCGGATGGGCCTGCGGGCATGTCGATAGCGACATCTTTCATGCTTGCTAATTGTTTGGCTGCAGTAACATACTGGTTGCCCGGCCCGAAAATTTTATAGACACGCGGGACGCTCTCCGTGCCGACGGCCATAGCACCAATAGCCTGCACTCCGCCGATTTTGAAGATTTTATTCACTCCGGCGACTGTGGCGGCAAATATCACTGCGGGATGTATCTTTCCCCCTTCGACAGTTGGCGGCGAGCAGAGGACGATTTCGCTGCATCCGGCTATTTTCGCAGGAATGGCAAGCATAAGTACTGTTGAAAACAGAGGCGCAGTGCCCCCCGGTATGTAAAGCCCCACCCGCTCTATCGGCGTTTGCCGCTGCCAGCATGTTACGCCGGAAGATGTCTCAATTTTTCCTGATTGGAATTTTTGTGCAGAATGGAATTTCTCGATATTTGCCTTTGCCGTATAAATCGCCTGTTTCAGTTCGTCGGGAACAGCCGTGTTTGCTGCGTCTTTTTCGACCTCCGAGACAAGAAGTTCCTGATGAATGTCCACATTGTCGAACTTTGCGCTGTATTCTTTCACGGCCGCATCGCCTCGCTGGCGGATGTCGTCGAGGATTGCGCCTACGGTGTCGAACAGCCGTGTGGTGTCGAGTTGGGGGCGGCTAACGAGCGTGTCCCACTGCTCACGGGG
>JAISUX010000094.1 GCA_031271805.1 Tannerella sp. | reverse complement strand
CAAACTTTTTATGGGAAGGATTTTATTGTTGAGCGGATGGAAGATCTGAATTTCAAAATCGGCCCCAAATCGTTTTTCCAGACCAACAGTCGTCAGGCTTGCCGACTATACGGGATTGTACGCGATGCAGCCGGTTTGCGTGGCGACGAACTTGTTTATGACCTCTACACCGGATGTGGCACGATTGCATGTTTTCTTGCCCGTCAGGCGCGTCGGGTGATCGGCGTCGAGTATGTGCCCGAAGCCATTGACGATGCCCGCATCAATGCTGCAATGAACGGTATCACTAATACCGAATTTTTTGCCGGCGACATGAAAGACGTTCTAAATGAAGAGTTTATTGCTGCTCATGGTCGTCCCGACGTGCTGATAACCGACCCGCCACGTGCAGGGATGCACGACGACGTGGTAGAGGTCATACTGCGCGCCGAACCCGCAAGGATAGTCTATGTAAGTTGCAATCCGGCAACTCAGGCACGCGATCTCGCCCTGCTCAGTGCAAAGTACCGAGTCGAACGGGTGCAACCTGTCGATATGTTTCCCCACACGCATCATGTGGAGAATGTGGTGACGCTGAAAAAAGACAGATACATATAAGAAAAATACTTGGTATAAATATTTTCTTTTTTTGAGACTGCCAATACAATTTTGCGTATTTGCGTAATTTTCATTATCTTTGTATGTATATAAAAACAAAAAAAATGAGAAAAATTCCAACAGACCAGCTTCCAATAAATGCCGACGGTTCGGCTTTTCACATTCATATTAAACCCGAAGAGCTTGCCGACCGTGTTGTGATGATGGGTGATCCCGAACGTGTACCTGTCGTAGCCGCACATTTCGACAGTATTGAATTTGACCGACAAAGCCGTGAGTTCAGGACGATTACGGGTGTTTACCACGGAAAGCGCATCACCGCCATCTCGCATGGCATCGGTTGCGACAATATCGACATAGTGATGAACGAACTCGACGCTTTGGCCAACATCGACTTTGAAACGCGACAGGTCAGGGCGGATTTTCGTCCGCTGACGCTTGTCCGCATCGGCACCTGCGGCGGACTGCAGCCATTCTGTCCGATCGGTTCCTACATCGTTTCCGAAATCTCGATGGGCATGGATGGCCTCATATATTTCTACGCCAATCACGAATCTATTATCGAAAAAGCTTTAGCAGAGAAGTTTGTCAGCCATACGCAATGGAGTCCGGTAGCCGCAATACCATATTTTGTCCGTTCCGACGCTTCGCTTGTCGAGCAGATCGGATTCGATATGTTGCGCGGAATAACCATCTCTGCAAACGGTTTTTACGGTCCGCAAGGACGTCATGTCCGCCTGGCGTTGCAACAGCCGGATCTCAACAGCCGGATCGAATCGTTCGACTTCGAGGGATTGAAGATTGCCAACTACGAGATGGAAAGCGCAGCACTCGCCGGCCTGTCGCGGTTAATGGGACATCGCGCCATGACCGCCTGCCTCGTTATAGCCGGTCGCTATGCAGGCGACATGAACACGAACTATAAAGGATCATTCGACGAACTGATAACCAAGGTCTTAGACCGTATCTGAACGCCATCGTGCTCCACTTTTTTAATCCGGGACACGAAGAGGCAATAGCTAATGCGTCAAAATACTATCAGCCTTCGCGTCAAGTTGCCAAATTGCAGAACGACTTAGCGTTGCTTCCATCGTGGTATGCAAATCCCGGTGAAGAGGTGTTAGTTAAGAGTGAAAAGTTAAGAGTGAAGAGTGAAGGCCGTGGGGAAATTACGGATAACAGCGAGGTTGATTTTTGGGGGATTTCGCCCGCCGCCATCAGTTTTGTAGAGAAACTTAACAGGGAAAAAAATCTTTCACTGCATGTTCCGCAATGGAAAGCGGAATATCGCGAACTATCAAATCGACAGACTGCACGCAATGTTCTTGAGCTACTAATTAAGGCCTGTCCAGAAATAGATCCGACCATAGTTCCCGTATTCTATTCAAATATTGAAGATATTGAAACGGCAATAACCCACAATCAAAAATCCACAATCAAAAATCAAAAATTCCTTATTAAATCTCCATTTTCCTCTTCCGGTCGAGGTTTGGTGTGGTTGCCCGAAGGCAAAATCGCCCGTTCTGAGCGACAGATAATCGGCGGAATGCTGAAACGGCAGGGATGCGTATCGCTTGAGACGGCACTTGACAGGCAGCTCGATTTTTCCATGCACTTTGAGATTATAGACAAGGATAGAGTAAATTTTATCGGCTATTCTGTTTTTTTGGTAAATACAAAAGGAGCTTATGAAAAAAGCCTGATAGCTTCACAGGCGCAGATGAAAGATATGATTTGCCGTTTTATAGACAACAGTCTGTTAGAACGTATCAGAAATCTTCTTCACAACATTATTACAGAAATATATTCGCCTCATTATAAAGGAAATATAGGCATAGATATGTTTATTTATCATGATGGAGTGGCAAAGCGGCTTCATCCCTGTGTTGAGATCAATATGCGGAAAAGTATGGGCTACCTTGCTATTCGCTTGGCCGAATTGCATCTGCATCCCGAATCACATGGCGAACTTGTCATTGACTTTTATAAATCTCCGGCCGATTTACTTGAAAACCATCGCAAAATGCAGGATCGTTTTCCGCTTATATTCAAGGACGGACTGATCAGTAAAGGATACTTCAGTCTTTGTCCGATCGAAGACGGTGTGAATTATCGAGCCTGTGTATTTGTTAAAAGATAGGTTTATTTCCTTTTAACAGACCCGCCTTTTCCTGCAAACTTTGAGGTGGTCATCATCTTCATCATCTTGCGGGTCTGTTCAAACTGCTTGAGGAGGTTGTTGATTTCCTGTGGTTTAGTTCCGCTACCGCGTGCGATGCGGGCGCGTCGCGAACCGTTGAGTATCGAGGGATTGGAGCGTTCGGCAGGGGTCATCGAATAGATGATGGCCTCAATGCTTTTGAATGCGTCGTCGTCGAAGTCGAGGTCTTTTATGGCTTT
>JAISUX010000013.1 GCA_031271805.1 Tannerella sp. | reverse complement strand
TCCATCCTGTGAAGACCCCAGAATGCCCTGTTTCGTCCCCACTTGACCTCCGAAATCTACCGACAGCATCAGATTCTTGAAAATATTTATATCTATATTCGACCTGAAATTAAAACGGTCGTAGGTGGAATTAATATTTGCTCCGCCATAATCGGCATTATTGAAAACCCCTTTCTGGGAATAGTTCCCTACGGAGAGAAAATATTTCATACTCTCGCTTCCTCCGGATACATTAATATTATATTGCTGCTGGGGAGAGAGATTTCCGAATTGCTCTTCCATAAAATCATGGCTTCCGTAATACATAGCCGGAGAGTTTGCCAAGGCTGTTTTCTGCTCGTCCGTCAGGTTCATCGCTTCGATTTCAAGCGGCGTATAATCCCTGTTATTCCGGAATTTCCACAACTCATCTTCGCTAAAAAGGTGCTGGTAATTGCCCGGTTCCATGTCATTTGTGATAGCTTCGTTACGATACAGGGCATATTCGTATGATCCTAATAGTTTTAGTTTTGAAACAAGCTCGGTTGTCCCATACCTGTACGACAGGTTTATCCTCGGAGCGCTCACATTACCTCTTTTGGTTGTGATAATAATAACCCCGTTGGCGCCTTTCACCCCGTAAACAGCCGTCGAAGAAGCATCTTTGAGGATACTTACTTTTTCGATTTCATTAGCATCAAGAGCATTCATGGCCGACATGGAGGACTGTATCCCGTCGATCACTATCAAAGGTTCGTATCCGCTTGAGTTAAGTGTTGCAACGCCTCGTATGCGAATCGTGGTGTTGTCATTCCCGGCCTCGCCGCTTGCCTGGTTGGAAAGAATACCGGGCGCCCGGCCTACCAACATGTTGCTGATATTGGCAGTCGGGGTCTCGACCAGTTTTTTCGAGTCAATCACTGCAATAGAGCCTGTTAAGGTTTCCTTCTTTTGAGACCCGTACCCGACAACTACAACTTCAGATAATTGTTGAATATCTTCGTCCATAATTACCTGTAATTGGCTCTTGCCCTTAATCTCTATAGTCCTGGTCAAATATCCCAGATACGTAAACTGCAAGCTGTTAATGCCTTCAGGCAAGGAAAGCTCGAATCTGCCGTCATTATCAGTTATAGTCCCTATTGTCCTGTTTTTCTCGGCTACAACCATAACGCCAATCAACGGAGAGCCTGTTGAATTGTCAATCACAATGCCTTTCACGGTTTTTCTGGCGTTATCTGTCTGTCCGTACAGTTGTACAAAACTCAAAACGGAAAATAGAAGAAACATAAAAAACTTACAAATATTTTTCATACGCTTAATTTAAATGTTGCGCAAAAGTAGTATTAAATAAGGTTCCCTGACTTATCTTTTTTTGAATTATTCTTATCTTTTTTGCCGATAGTGTGTTAAAAATGGAGGTTTTGGGGCATCTCACTCGTAGGGCAGGTCGGCGAGGACGTCGGAGATGCGGTTGATGGCTTCCTGGAGGGGTTTGGCGACCATGCCGCGGATGAAGGGGTTGAGGTCGGCGCGGACGGTCATCTTCATCCTGGTATCGTCCGTGGCGGCCTGTTTGAGCTGTATCCACATTGTGAGGGGCACGGGCGAGTTGGTCGTCTGGAATTTTATGGTTTTGTTAGGCTCGCGCTCGATGATTTTGAATTCAATCCGGCCGACTGGCTGGATGCTAAAGCTGCACGTGTCGGTGTCGAACGCAAAGTCGCTGATTTTGTCGGCTGGGATGCGGTCTCTGACGCGCTCGAGGTTCGAGAGGTCGGACAGCATACGGTAAACCGCCTCGTCGCCGTGCGGTATTTGTTTGATTTCGCTTGTAAAGTCGGCCATAATCGGGGGTTATTTGTACGGGTTCCAGTTTTCGGGGTCTTTGCGCCATTCCTGGAGTATCTCGACGTCTTCGGGGGTGATATATTTCGTCCGGACGGCTTCTTCGATGACGGCGTTGTAGTTCGAGAGCGTGACGAGCGGCACTTTGGCTTCTTTGAATCGTTGCCCTACTATCGGGAAGCCGTGGGTGAAGATAGCGACCATGCCGACGACTTTGCAGCCGAAGTTACGGACTGCTTTCACGGCCTTGAGGCTGCTGCCGCCTGTCGAGACGAGGTCTTCGAGGATGACGACTTTGGCATCCGTCCTGAGTTCGCCTTCTATAAGGTTCTCAAGGCCGTGATCCTTCGGCTCCGAGCGTATATAGACGTATGGCAGGCTCAGTATGTCGGCCACCAGCGCGCCCTGGGCTATAGCTCCCGTGGCAACGCCTGCGACGGCGGTGGCTTCGGGGAAGCGCTCGGCTATCACACGCGCGAGTTCTACTTTAATAATACTGCGTATAGCCGGGTAAGATAATGTCTTGCGGTTATCGCAATATATCGGTGACTTCCAGCCCGAAGCCCAAGTGAAGGGATTTTCGGGTTGTAATTTGATTGCTTTGATTTGAAGCAATTTTTCTGCAATTATTCTTTCTAATGTTTTCATGCGATGAATGAAAAATTATACGTTATCGAAGGACAAAAGTACGGAAAATTTCCGGATATCGTGCATATTTCCCTGAAAATTTTTATCGCAGCAAAAAAAATATTACATTTGAGGCGGATTATAACATTAAAAATCAGTTTTATGAAATTGAAAATAACGATTTTAACAGTTGCAGCCGCTATATGGGCGCTTGCGGGGCTTGAGGCGTGCAAAGAGATGAAAGACGTAGTTCCTTCGGCCGATTTTGCGCCGTATGTTTCGGCTTTCACGGGCGGCGTCGTCCCGGCCGGCTCGAATGTGACGGTGAAGTTGACCGGGGACTTGACCGACGAGGCCAGGAAAGATCTCCAGTCCAAGAAACTCTTCTCTTTCGAGCCTGCGCTGAAAGGCGAGTTGCGCCTTGCGGACGCCCGGACCATAGAGTTCGTGCCCGAAGCCGGCGCGCTGAAGTCAGGGACGCTCTATAACGCGACTTTCGCGCTCGGCAAAGTCATGGATGTGGACAAGCGATTCGCCCGGTTCGATTTCTCCTTCAGGGTCGAAGAGCGTACATTCAAACTCGTCGCCAAACCGGTTGAGATACAGTTGGACAATACCGTCCTTGTGCGCGGAGAGTTGCATTTCAGCGATATGATCCAGCTTGCCGCGGTCGAGATGATGATATCGGCTGCGGTTGAGGGCAAGGCTTACGACGTTGCCATCGAAGGACAAAACAACGCGAGGGTGTTCCGATTCGCCGTCGGCGGTATCGCACGGACGGGTGATAACCGCCAGTTGATCATCGCTATCGACGGCGTTCCCGGCGGTATCGACCGCAAAGAAACCGTCTCTATCAACATCCCTGCGGCGGATAAATTCCATCTTATCGACCACCAAATCGTCACCTCGCCCGACTACGGGCTGAACATCACTTTCTCCGACCTCATAGATGATTCCCAGCCCCTCAAAAGCATGATTACGCTCAAGAATATCCCCGATTACAAGATACAGGTCAGGGGCAATCAAGTGATGGTTTACTTCACCCCGGCGACGGAATTGACCGAAATCACGGCCGTTATCGACCGGGGGCTGAAGAACGCGGCTGGCGAAAATCTGGGCGAGACCAAGGAATTTACCCTTTCCCTCGAAGCCCTCAAGCCTCGCGTCGAATTGCTGACTTCGGGAGCGATCTTGCCGACCTCCGACCGCGTGGTGCTGCCTTTCAGGGCTGTCGCGCTTCATGCCGTCGATTTGAGGATAATCCGCATATTCGAGAATAATGTGCTGATGTTCCTGCAAAATAATAGCTTGGGCGACAATCAATACACCCAGCTGCGGCGCGCCGGACGGCTTATATATAAGACCACGCTGCGTCTCGACGGCGACCCGGCAAAGAATATCAAATCCTGGGAAAACTATTCGCTCGACCTGTCGGGGCTTGTCAAGCAGCGTCCGGGCGACATTTACCGCATCGAGCTGTCCTTCAAGCAGGCTTATGCCGCTTATGATTGCGACGACGAAGACGCTCGTGAATCCGCATTGAACGGAGCCGTCGATATCGCGACCGCGATCGTTTCCGACGAACTCACCGATGCCGATGAAAATTATTGGGATACGGCCGACAGTTATTACTACGATAATTACGGACTTGAAGTCGATTGGAACGAATACGACTGGCAAGAGATCGGGAACCCGTGCAACCCGACGTATTACATGCAATCGGACAAGAAAGCATCCACAAATGTCTATGTCTCTAACCTCGGCATGATCGCCAAAGGCAATGCCAACAACACATTTTGGGTGGCCGTCACTAATATTCTCGACACAAAACCCGTCGTCGGCGCTAATGTCGTCGCCTACAGCTACCAGCTGCAACCAATCGGCAAAGCTTCGACCGACGAGAATGGCTTCGCCGTGTTGAACCTGAACGGCAGACCATATATTATCGTAGCTGAATCAGGCCGGCAGAAGGCCTATCTGAACGTTCAGGACGGTTCGGAAAACCTTTTGAGCCGCTTCGACGTGGGAGGTGTATTGCTGAAGAAAGGGCTTAAGGGATATGTTTACGGCGAGCGCGGCGTTTGGCGTCCGGGCGACGCGGTGCATCTCGCCTTTATGCTCGAAGACCGCGAAGATGCGATTCCCGACGGTCATCCCGTTTCGCTGGAAATCTACAATCCGCAAGGGCAGTTCTACAAGAAAATGATTTCCACAAGCGGTCTTAACGGCCTCTATACCTTTACCGTGCCCACCAAAGCCGACGATCCTACAGGGCTTTGGAACGCATATATCAAGGTCGGCGGCGCAACTTTCCATAAGACCTTAAGAATAGAAACGGTACAGCCTAACCGCCTGAAAATAAATCTCGACCTGCCAGACATAATAGACGCCTCCAAGACGACGGCGGTATCGGCAGCTATTCACGCACAATGGCTGACCGGCGCGACAGCCCGCAACCTCGCCGCAAAGATGGAACTCGTCCTTAGCCGCGTCACGACACAATTCAAGGGCTACGAAAAATACACTTTCAACAACCCTGCGACGCAATTTACGCTCAGCCGCACGGAAGTTTTCGACGGCCGCCTCAACGACCTTGGCGACGCCCGTTTCGAGATGCCCCTGCCTGCCGCCGCCAACGCCCCCGGAATGTTGAACGCCAACATAACCTGCCGCGTCTTTGAGGCGGGCGGCAACGCGAGCATATTCACCAAAGCAGTTCCTTTCTCGCCGTATTCGTCATACGTCGGCATCAATCTCAACAATTCCGGAAAGGATGGTTATCTGTTTACCGACGAAGATAATGTATTCGACATCATTACCTTGGATCGTGACGGCAAACCGCTTAACCGTAAAAATTTGGAATATTTCGTTTACAAAATAGGCTGGAGTTGGTGGTGGGAAAACGATAACGAATCTTTCGGCGTTTACATCAACAACACTAATTATAAGCCTCTCTATACCGGTCGCCTGCACACAACCGACGGCAAGGGGCAGATAAAATTCCGCGTGAATTATCCCGATTGGGGACGCTTCTTGGTCTATGTCAAGGACACGGATAGCGGGCACGCGACAGGCGGTGCGGTGCTTGTCGATTGGCCCTCGTGGCGCGGGAGGTCGAACAAAGACGACCCGACCGGCATCAAGATGCTTACGTTTTCGCTCGACAAGGAATCCTACCTTGTCGGCGACGAGGTGCTTGTGACCATACCGAAAGTAGCCTCTGAGGGGCGCGCGCTGGTGGCTATCGAAAACGGCTCGGAAGTGCTGAGGCGCGAGTGGGTCAATCTCACCGCCGGTAGCGACACGAAATACCTTTTCAAGGCTACGGAAGATATGGCGCCGAATGTCTATGTGCACATTTCGCTGCTTCAACCCCACGCTTCGGCAGGCGATTTGCCGATACGGATGTATGGCGTCGCGCCGGTCTTTGTCAGCAATAAAAACTCGGTTTTGACACCCGTGATTTCGGTCGCCGACGTGCTTCGCCCGGAGACGGAGTTTGAGGTCAAAGTCAAGGAACAAAGCGGCAAGCCGATGACATATACGCTTGCCATTGTTGACGACGGCCTGCTCGACCTGACGAATTTCAAAACCCCCGACCCGTGGAACGAATTTTACGCCCGCGAAGCCCTCGGCATCCGGACATGGGACTTGTTCGACAATGTCATGGGCGCTTTTGCAGGAAAATACGGCTCGCTGTTCAGCATCGGCGGCGATATGGAGTTGAAACGCTCGTCGTCGGATAAGGCCAACCGCTTCAAACCGGTAGTGATCTATGTAGGCCCCGTCGCTTTGAAAGCCGGCGGAGAGCAAAAACACTCTTTGAAATTGCCGCCCTACGTCGGTTCTGTCCGCGTAATGGTTGTAGCCGGGCAGGACGGCGCATACGGCAAGGCCGATAAAACCGTGCCGGTGCGCACTCCGCTGATGCTCTTGTCGTCGTTGCCGCGCGTACTGAGTACGGGCGAAAAGATCTCGCTTCCGGTCAACGTTTTTGCTATGGAAAATACTGTCAAAGACGTCACAATCAAGGTCGAAACAACCGGCAAACTAAGTCTTGCCGAAGGCGTTGCAAGTCGTTCGATAACTTTTGACACCCCCGGAGACCGGATCGTCTATTTCCCTATACAGACAGGCAGCGTAACCGGCAAAGAAACTGTCAAGATCACTGCTTCGGGCGGCGGCCGGACATCAACGGAGACGGTCGAAATAGACATCCGCAACCCCAATCCGCCGACTATCACCTTCGCCGAGAAAATACTTGAGAAAGGCGCTTCCACCGAGTTTGACTACACGCTCGACGCCGATTACGAAGGCAATTGGGTCAAAGTCGAGATGTCGCGCATCCCAACGGTCGATATCAGCCGTCGCTTCGATTATCTCTACGATTATAACAATTATTGTACCGAGCAACTTACTTCGCAGGCCTTGCCCTTGCTTTACCTGTCCGATTTCAAGACTATTGACGGCCGCGAAGCGGAACTTATAAAGAAAAATATCACCGGCGCTATCGACAATCTGTACGGCCGTCAGTTAGCTAACGGCGGGTTCTGTTATTGGCCGGGGCAGGGATATGTGAACGATTGGATCACTACCTACGCCGGAAGTTTCCTTATTATAGCGAAAGAGCGCGGATACAATGTTAATAATCAGGTTATTAATAGATGGATAGACTTCCAGCGCACTACGGCGCAAAATTGGAAAACGGCAAACGTGATTGATTCTCGTTACACCTACAATCAATCGGACATTATGCAAGCATATCGCCTTTACTCGCTGGCATTGGCCGGTGCGCCGGAGATGGGGGCGATGAACCGCCTTAAAGAGGTGAAAGATATGAGCTTGCAGGCGCGTTGGCGGCTCGCGGCAGCCTATGCCCTCGCGGGCAAGCAGGATGCTGCTAATGAGCTTATATTCAACGCCTCAACAGTAGTCACTCCCTACTCGTCAAACAATCCGTCCTACGGCTCCTCGACCCGCGACGAGGCTATGATTCTCGAAGCGCTGACCTTGACGGGCAGAATCGAGGAGGCTTTCCGCTTAGCGCAAAAAATCTCGAAGTCGCTTTCCGGCGAGCGCTTTTTCGACACGCAAACCACCGCTTATGCTATGGTTGCTATGGGTCAGTTGGCGGCAAAAATGTCCGGACGCCTTGATTTCGAGTGGTTCATTGACGGCAAGAAGCAAGATAAAGTCGCAACCGATAAGGCTATCTTCCAAAAACAACTGCCTCCGAAGCCGTTATCGGGCAAAGTGAAGGTCGTTAACAGCGGCGACGGGCAGTTATATTTCAGTCTTGCGACAAAAACCCGACCTATCGTTGACAATCAGCCCGCAACTTCGGAAAACATCAGATTGACAGTCTCTTACACCGACCTCAACGGCGCCCGTATAGACGTCGCCGACTTGAAGCAAGGCGCCGAGTTCTTTGCCAATGTAGAAGTCTCAAACGTCAGTGGCCATGAGAATTACAACGATGTCGCCCTTACGCATATCATCCCGTCGGGTTGGGAGATTTTCAATGATCGCATGGTTGCGGCGAGCACGGCGGATGCTATTGGCAATGCCGCCCCATCGCCTCAAACAGATATTACCTACCAAAATATTCTCGACGACCGCGTTCTTACTTATTTCGACCTGCCGATAGCCTCGTCGAAGACAATAAAAATCCGTCTTCAGGCCACTTATGTTGGCGATTTTGTCTTCCCTGCAATCCAGTGTGAAGCGATGTACAACCCGTCGGCACGCGCCCGCACGGCAGCCGGGAAAGCGATAGTAAGACAGTGATTGTGAAACGTTTTAGAAACGGCGTAGTTGTTAGGTGGATTATAGCGGCGCTTTTGACGGCATATTTGTTGTGTCTGCCGAAGAAGATGTTCGATGTGCCGTATGCGACGGTTGTGACGGCTCGTGACGGCGAACTGCTCGGGGCGCGTATCGCAAGCGACGGACAATGGCGCTTCCCGTCCTGCGACACTGTCCCGTATAAGTTTCGACGCTGCATAATCGCGTTCGAGGACAGGCATTTCTACCGGCATTTCGGGGTCTATCCGCCGGCCATCGTGCGAGCGTTGAAGCAAAATATCCAGGCGGGGCATACGGTTAGCGGCGGCAGTACGCTTACGATGCAGACTGTCCGCCTCGCACGCGGCGAAAAGCGCACAGTATGGGAGAAGTTCATCGAATGTATCCTCGCAACCCGCATCGAATGTCACTACTCGAAATCCGATATTTTGGCTTTGTACGCATCCCACGCGCCTTTTGGAGGAAACGTGGTCGGCCTTGACGCGGCGGCATGGCGCTATTTCGGTCATTCGGCGGACAACCTCTCGTGGGCTGAGGCCGCAACGCTTGCCGTCCTGCCGAACTCACCGTCTATGATTCATTTCTCAAAGAACCGCCCTCTGTTGCTCGAAAAACGCAACCGTCTGCTCAAATATCTGCACGACAACAACGAAATCGGAACCACCGACTACGACCTCGCCATCAGCGAAAACCTTCCGGCCGAACCCTTGCCGTTACCGCAAATAGCCCCGCATCTTGTCGAATATTTTTATAAAACGGCGGGCGGCAAACAGACCGTTTCGACCATTGATAAAAGCCTGCAATTACATGTCGAATCAATCTTGGAGAGATGGCATAATGTCTTTATTCGTAGCGATATACGCAATATCGCTGCTATAGTTATAGACGTTCGATCGTCCGATGTCGCGGCCTATTGCGGTAATGTTCGCTTCGCCGACGGAAATTCTTCCAACCAGGTGGATATTATCCGTTCGCCACGCAGCACCGGCAGTATCCTTAAACCTTTTCTCTATTATATAAGCCTGCATGAAGGCGAGATTCTACCAAAGACATTGCTTGCGGATATACCACTGAATATCAATGGTTTTTCTCCGCAAAATTTCAATATGCAATATGATGGCGCTGTTCCTGCCGACGAGGTCGTCGCCCGATCGCTGAACATTCCATCGGTCTATCTGCTTCGCGATTACGGTGTTCCTAAATTTTATGATTTCCTGCAAAAAATCGGCATAAGCACTCTCAACAAATCGGCATCTCACTATGGCCTTTCGCTGATACTCGGCGGCGCCGAAGCGACCCTCTGGGACGTCTCATTCGCATATACCGCCATGTCGCAAGCCCTGAACGGCGGCTCGTCGGGAGATCAAAATCCGTTTTCTCCGGGCGCTGTCTGGCAGGTCTTCGACGCTATCAAGGAGGTCAATCGTCCGGAAGAAATTGATTGGCGTTACATATCCTCAATGCAGACAGTTGCATGGAAGACGGGGACAAGTTACGGTTTCCGCGACGCATGGGCGATAGGCGCCACAACACGCTATGTAGTAGGCGTTTGGGTAGGCAATGCCAACGGCGAGGGCAAAGCCGAACTCATAGGGGCGAGGACTGCCGGCCCGGTTATGTTCGATATCTTCAATATCCTGCCGTCGGCGCCATGGTTCAAACGTCCGGAAGGGGAGTTTGTCGAGGCCTTGGTCTGCCGCCAATCGGGACACCTCAAAGGCCGTTTCTGCGACGATTTCGACACTGTGCCGATTCTTCCCGCAGGCTTAAACACCGACGTGTGCCCTTACCATACAAGCGTCAACATGACAATCGACGGACGTTATCGCGTATATGAAAACTGCATCGAAGCCGGTCAGCCCATAATCAAGCAAAACCGGTTCGTCCTGCCTCCCGTCCGTGAGTGGTATTACAAACAGCACCACCCCGAATACAAAACCCTGCCGCCGTTCATGCCCGGTTGCGGCGGCGATTCGCGTTTGCCGATGTCCTTCATCTATCCCCAAAGCAACGCTACCGTCTATCTGCCTAAGCAATTGGACGGTTCCGAGGGCGAACTGACGTTTGAATTGGCTCACAGCGACCCCGACGCAACGGTCTATTGGCATCTCGATTCCGACTATCTCGGCCTTACCCGCGCTTTCCACAAATACACTTTCCGCCCCTTGCGAGGCAAACATAGCGTCACGGTCGTCGATGATAAAGGCAATACTTTGTCCATCGGAATAACCGTTGAATAGAAATTTTTGATTCGTTTTGCGCGTTTTTATAAAATCTTTCGTATATTTGCGGAATAAATAGAGTAAAAAATGTCAGACAGTGTGGTTATTATTCCGACTTATAATGAGAAGGAGAACATTGAAAATATTATCCGGGCGGTCTTCGGATTAGAAAAGAAGTTCCATCTGCTTGTGATCGACGACGGCTCGCCCGACGGGACGGCGGCGATTGTCAAAAGGCTTATGGCTTCGGAGTTTGCCGACAGGCTTTTCATAGTCGAAAGGGCGGGGAAACTGGGGCTTGGGACTGCTTATATTTGTGGTTTTAAGTGGGCGCTCGAACATGGGTATGAATATATTTTTGAGATGGATGCCGACTTCAGCCATAATCCTGCCGACCTGCCGCGGCTCTACGACGCTTGCGCCGTGCAAGGCGCAGACGTGGCTATAGGCTCACGTTACTGCAACGGTGTTAACGTAGTTAACTGGCCGCTCGGAAGGGTGCTTATGTCGTACTACGCCTCGGCCTACGTGAGGCTTGTGACGGGCATGAAGATCAAAGATACGACGGCCGGCTTCAAATGCTACCGGCGGAAAGTACTCGAGACGATAGACCTTGACAACATCCATTTCAAGGGATATGCCTTTCAGATTGAGATGAAATTCACTGCCTACAAGCTCGGTTTCAAACTGGTAGAGGTGCCTATAGTGTTCGTCAATCGGGTGCTTGGAGCTTCTAAAATGAACACGTCGATATTCGGCGAAGCGCTATTCGGGGTGCTTAGGCTTCGGTGGTGGAGCCTTGTTAGGAAATCCGCTTTCTAACTAAAAATTTTATGAACACATTTCCCTCTACCCTTATTCGTGATGCGCTGATTATCAACGGAGATCGTTCGTTTATAGGCTCGGTATTAATCGAAGGACAGTTTATTTCGCAAGTTTTTGAAGGCGAATTTGCAGGTTCCGACAGCGGGCTTTCGGCTCGTATTGCCGCCGGTAAAGTGCACGTTATCAACGCTTCGGGGATGTGGTTGTTGCCCGGAGCGATTGACGACCAGGTGCATTTCCGCGAACCGGGATTGACACACAAAGGCGATATTGCAAGCGAGAGCCGGGCTGCCGTTGCCGGCGGTGTAACAACTTTCATGGACATGCCGAACTGCAAGCCGCAGACTACAACATTAGAGGATTTGGAATGGAAATACCGGCGAGCGGCGGAGGTATCCGCCGCTAATTACGCTTTCTTTTTCGGCGGGACAAATGATAACGCAGACCTTATTTCGCAGTTGGACAAAAGTCGCGTGCCGGGGATAAAACTGTTTCTCGGCGCATCGACGGGAAATATGCTGGTCGATGATCCTGCCGCCTTAAGGCGTTTCTTCGGCGAAACGGATATGCTGATTGCCGTACATGCCGAAGATGAGAACATTATACGGCAAAACAAAGAGCGTTACATCTCGCAATACGGAGAAGACCTCGGCATTGAGTTCCATCCGATGATTCGCAGTGAGGAGGCGTGCTATGCTTCATCGTCGGCCGCGGTATCTTTAGCTCGCGAACTTGGCACAAGATTGCACCTGTTCCACCTCTCTACACGCAAGGAACTGTCGCTCCTTGACGGCGGACTGTTGCGCGACAGGAAGATTACCGGCGAGGTTTGCGTACATCATCTCTGGTTTTGTGACCTTGATTATCAGATACTTGGAAACAATATTAAATGGAATCCGGCGATTAAGACGGCGTCAGACCGTAGCGCTTTGCGTAAGGCGGTGCGCGACGGCGTCGTTTCGGTCATAGCCACCGACCATGCGCCCCACCTGCCGGTCGAAAAAGAAGGCTCGTGCCTCAAGGCCGCTTCGGGAGGGCCGTTGGTGCAACACTCACTGCTCGCGATGCTTGATTTGGCGGCCGAAGGCGTTTTCAAACGCGAGAAAATCGTCGAGATGATGGCGAACAATCCCGCCGAATTGTTCCGTATCGACAGGCGAGGCTTCATTCGCGAGGGCTATTATGCCGATTTAGCGCTGGTTGACCCCAACAAACCGCTCACGGTCACAAAGGATAATATACTGTACAAATGCGGTTGGTCGCCTTTCGAGGGACACACATTCAAACACTCAATCCTTAAGACATTCGTAAATGGATATGAAGTTTATTCCGACGGGCGGGTTTCCGATGAAGTTCACGGGATGGAAGTCGGATTTATTTCATGATTACAAAATATCTAATTTCCGGATGTGTGCATCATCAATGACTCAATAAATGTCTCGATTCTCTCTGTTTTCATCTCGAATTTCAGATATTCGTGAAGGCCGAAAGGGTTGTTAATCCATGAATTGCTGCCGTCTGCGGCCACCGATATCCGCCCTTTTACGGAGCTGAAATACGGTTCTATGCCACGAATTGCCGCCATGACGGCGATTTGGTCAAAGCTGGGACGCCCGTCGTCATAATATCCTTGCCACATACAAAGCGAATAGGCCACTTTTGCAGGTGTGTCGGGAATAACCGAAGTTATCAGCTCTTTTCCTGTCAATATCTGATTTCCAAGCTCCCATCCGCAGAAAATAACCGGAGTAGGCCAGTCGGCAACTATTCTATGCGTAGCTTCAATTTCGCTGTATATATTAACTTCGCGACCCTGCGGAAAATGTCCTGACATAGCAACCAATCGCTTTACTTTTTTCCGCACTAACTCACACCCGTTCAGCGGACTGAACTCGTCTGGCGGCGATTCGAGCAACAGGGCGAGATTTGTGAACCCACCGACTAAAATAATAGTCGCCGAAGTATCGGCTTCGCTCGCTAACACACGGCGATAGACCGAAACGGCATCGGGGTTAACGGCCGATGAAATAAGGTCGGGAAAGCGACGGATAAGCTCATCATGCCATGGGATTTCAGGCTCGACATAATCAGTTTGCAGAATCGGTGTGTGTGTGTGTGTGTAATAATCCGTGTACGGGATCGTTGCGCCGACAGGGATTTCCGGAC
The DNA here is from genome assembly GCA_031271805.1 of Tannerella sp. Lineage (GTDB taxonomy): Bacteria > Bacteroidota > Bacteroidia > Bacteroidales > Tannerellaceae > Tannerella. The sequence goes on along the minus strand of JAISUX010000013.1, from coordinate 2,214 downwards.
GATTGTAATAGGCATTTATTATAGTGATAACGGGAATAGCCGTCGATTTTATGTTGGAAGTGACGGTAGCCAAAATCTTTGCTTCGCCCTTATCGACCATAGCATGAAGCATGATCAATGCACCGACATCGTCGCAATCGTCACCCATATCGGTATCGAAAATAACTCTCACAGGCGCCTCGGGACCGGCCGGAAATTCAAAATCATTATAGCAATTTGTTACCGATAACAACAGCGCCGTAGCTAAAACAAATTTTTTCATTAATATAATCTATTGCGACCGCAAAAATAGAAAAAATTTTGAAATTACAGCGTTCAAAGTCGAAATCAAGTCGTTTTTTTCATGGCGACGTCGTCCCGCGCCTTACTTTGAGTAACGAGATAGACGCCGGTCATAACTAAAAATGTTGAGATTAATTTATCGATCGTGAACGCCCCCTGGCCTACAATAACAGCTACTAATGAAGCGATTATCGGCTGGATATAATTATACATGCTTACAGTCGTGGGGCGGAGGCGACGCAGGGACATCGGGATTAACAGATAGGGTATGAAGGTGCCGAGCACGAGCACATAGAAAATGCGGGCTGAACATTCGAGGGTAATAGCGCCGGGGCGGAAAACAGGGGCTTCAAGGATGTGTCGGTACAGGAAAGGCGTTAACATCACGGCCGAAAACAGAAACATCCATTTCATTATTGTGACCGGCGAATAGCGCTGGCTCAGCGGGCGCGAAAGCACAACGTAAACCGAATAAATAAGATTGCTTGCGACTATCAACATGTCGCCGTGAATATTGCTTTGCGGGACGCCCGACGAAGCCGGATTTCCCGGACTGCCGGGAATACCGGAAGACAAGGCCGACGAGCCTGAACCGAAATGCGCCGACGAAAGAATCACAAGCAACCCGCCGGCAACGCCAAGCATGACACCGAAAACTTTCTGCTTCGTTATCGGCTCTTTAAGAATTAAAGCGGCAAGCAGCATGACATAAATCGGCCCGGCAGTGGCTAAGATCGAAGCATCAACGGGCGTAGTCAGGTTGAGGCCGGACATAAAAAGGCTCTGGTTAAAAGCAATGCCGGCAGCCGAACATAACAGCAACATACCCAAATCCTTGAACGGCACTCGCTCAGGCTTAACGAACAGCGAGACTGTCCAAAACATCGCCGTGCAGAACAGGATACGCAACAATGTGAGCGCCTCAGGAGGCATTTGTTCGGGAATAAGCGACTTGGACACCGAAATATTTATAGCAAATAAAACGTTGACAATCAATATTATGGCGTGCCCCTTCAATTTCTCTTTCCCTATCATACTACCGATATTTTCTATAAGACGCTGCAAAAGTACGAATAATTTCATTACCTTTGCGCCGAAATTGAGCAAAAATCGGCGAAAATATGGCAGTTTTTTTTGAATCATCGGAAGGCGCAGTGTTTCCAAAGATACGGAAACTTGCTGTCAAGCAATGGATTGGGCAGATTGCGCACTCTCTGTCCAAACGCCTCGGTGAGGTCTCGTACCGCTTCTGTTCGGATAAAGAGATTTTACAGGTTAATAATCAATATCTTAAGCATGATTATTACACTGACATCATCACTTTCGACTACTCTGAGGGCGACCTTATCGCCGGAGATATTTTCATAAGCCTCGATACCGTCGGCAGCAATGCCGTAAAGTATAGGGTTGATTATCAGAAAGAACTGCATCGCGTGATTATTCATGGAGTGCTTCACTTGTGCGGCCTGAAGGACAAGACCGATGAAGAAGCCCGGCAAATGAGGCAGGCAGAGGATGCGGCATTACAACTTTATGGTTTTGAGATATGATTTCGATAGACGGGTTAACGGTTGAGTTCGGCGGTTTCACGCTTTTTGACGGCATCTCCTTCGTCGTCAACAAGAAAGACCGCATCGCCCTTGTCGGCAAGAACGGCGCAGGGAAGACGACGTTGCTGAAAATCATCGCCGGCATGCAGACTCCGACACGGGGCGCGGTCAGCATTCCTAACGATACCACGATAGGCTACCTGCCGCAACAGATGCAGCTCTCCGACACGCGGACGGTAATCGAAGAAGCCGCACAAGCCTTCGAGGAAATCCACCGCACCGAAGCCGAAATCGAACGACTGAACCGGGAACTTGCGGAACGCACCGACTACGAATCGGATGATTTTCAGCGAATTATCGACCGAGTAACATCCTTATCCGA
>JAISUX010000113.1 GCA_031271805.1 Tannerella sp. | reverse complement strand
GCCCCAGCCGCGCTCTAAATGTAATTTGATAACTTCGTCAAAATACAACTTCTGTTTTTTGGTGTGTAAATACATAAATTAACTCTTTGGAGAGTCAACTTTTTTCAGGGTAAGACAGTCCCAAACACAATTTGGGAAGCCCCAAACTCAATTTGGGATGTCCCAAAATCAATTTGGGAAGTCCCAAAATCAATTTGGGATGCCCCGGAATGTATAATTCAAGGGGAAAAATTTGGCGTTTAAAACAAAATACGTATCTTTGCATAAATTTTACTAATAATAAATTGAATGACTATGAAAAAATTATTTATTCTGTGCATCGGTGCACAGGTTTTAACCCTACATGCACAAAACGTAGCGCAGGTCAAGGTTTACGAAGGTCGGGAAACTATCCCGACATACAAGATGGGGCCGGACGAGACCAGCCCGGTCTTTTATACCGGACGCGGAGTGCAGGGCGCGGCGGGACATATTTATCCCTATCCGTCGCAGACGAACCTCGGCGACAAACTTACTCCCGAAACTTACAACATGGTTTACCTCGAAAATGAGTACCTTAAAGTGACCATCCTCCCCTCGTTCGGCGGCAAGCTGTTTTCGGCTATCGACAAGACCAACGGGCACGAACTGTTCCACCGCAACAGCACCATCAAGCCCGACCTTATCGGATCTCTTGGGGCATGGATTTCGGGCGGAATCGAATGGTGCTTCCCGCATCATCACAGGACAACGACGCTGATGCCTGCCGACTATAGGACGGTGCAGAATCCGGACGGCAGCGCAACTGTATGGGTCGGCGAGACCGAGCGCGACCAGGGATTGAGGGGCGTCATCGGCATCACCCTGCATCCCGGACGCGCATATATTGAGACAACTTACTATCTTAACAATAATAAGAGCACGGTCAAGAATTTCCTCTTCTGGGCTAACGTCGCCGTGACTGCCAACAAGGATTTCCGCACCTTCTGGCCGCCAAGCCAGGAAATAGGCGTTTTCCACAGTAACACGAGCTTCACGCACTGGCCTGTCTCGCACGAGGTTTATCAAAATATCGACTATACTTCGGGCGTTGACCTGACGTGGTGGAAAAATCATCCCGACCCTGTTTCGTTCTTTTTCTGGCAAGGCAAAGAAGGTTTTGTCGGAGGATATGACTATGCGCAGAAAGCCGGGACGGTGCATGTGGGCGATGTTTATCACAACAAAACGTCGAAACTGTGGCAGTTCGGCCCCGGTTTGCAAGGACAGAACGCGCGGCGCAAACTGACGGACGACGGCAAGGCATACGTCGAACTGATGACCGGCACATATTCGAACAATCAGCCCGACTACAGCTGGTTCTCGCCCCATTCGGTCAAAGAAGCCACCAATTTCTGGTATCCTATACGCGATCTTGAGATAGTCAAGAACGCCAATATCGACGCCTCCGTAACGCTGCAAACCCGTGATGCGAAGACGGTCTTCTACGGATTCAACACCACCCGCCTGTTCCAAGGAGCGACGGCAACGCTTAAATACGGGGACGAAACTATAGCAACGAAAAAAATAGATATTGACCCCGCGACGCCATTCACGGCGACCTATAAGAGTAAATCCGCCATCGACGAAGATAAGCTGTACGCCGAACTGAAAGACGCCGACGGCAACATTCTTATATCCTACAAGCCCTACAAACCTCAGGAGCCGGCGCTTCCCGAGACGCAGAAATCGCCTAAATCACCCAAAGAAATCGAGACGGTAGAAGATTTGTATCTCACAGGCCGTTTCGTAGAGCAGTTCTCGCGCCCGGGCGTTAATCCCGACGATTACTATTTCGAGGCGCTGGCAAAATCGCCCGACGACTACCGCGTCAATATCGCCCTCGGAATCCGCCGCGTCAAACAATGGCGTTACGAAGAGGCCGAAAAATACCTGCAGACAGCCGCCGACAAGTTGAGGGTTGAATATTACCAGCCCAAAGAAGGCGAACTGTTCTATTATCTCGCCCTTGCCCAGCAAGGACAGGGTAAGAGCGAGGATGCCTACCGTAACTTTTTCCAATCTACATGGTATTACGAATGGTTCTCGGCCGCGCATTATCAGTTGGCCTTGATGGAAAGCGCCCGCGGTAACTATCCAAAAGCGCTCGAATGTATCGAAAACGCCTATTCGACCAACAATTACGACGGCGCGATAACCGTCCTCTACAGCGCCCTTTTGCGCAAGCAAAACCGCAATGACGAAGCCGTCGCGCTTATCGACCGGCTATTAATCAAAGACCCGATAAATTTCTCCGCTATTTACGAAAAAGAACTCCTCGAAGGCGACGGCTCGATGACTAAATGGCAAAAAAACATGCAAGATCCCGACAACAACTATCTTGACGTTGCGATGACTTATATCAGTGCCGGGCTTTATGACGACGGTCTGAAATTGTTGTCGTCGCTACGGAATCCTAAGAATCCGCTTGTTTACTACTATCTGGCGTGGTTTTACGGTCTAAGCGGGCAGACGGCCGAATCCTCGGAGATGCTTGCCGCGGCAGGGCGGCAATCGCTTGATTATTGCTTCCCTTTCCGCGAAGAGACGCAGTTGGCGCTAAAATATGCCATTGAGCGGAATCCTAACGATGCCGCCGCCCAATATCTGCTCGGCAACCTGCTCTACGACAAGCGTCCGGCCGAGGCAATCGCGGCATGGGAAAAGGCTTTGCAAATCAAGCCCGACTTCCCGATGGTCGGCCGCAACCTCGCTTTCGGCGCTTTCTACCACGAGAAAAATGTCGGAAAAGCCCTTGAATATTTGAAAAAAGCCCTCGATACTGATCCTAATCATCCTCTCTGGTACTCCGAATTAGAGAATTATTACGACCTCTCGCAAAGAGATTTCAAAGAGTGCCTCGCAATAATGGAGAAGAACGAGGATATTGTAAAACAAGACGTGACGGCGCCGCAGAAACTCGTCAAATTATATAATCTCGACGGCCAATACGACAAGGCTATCGACCTGCTCAAGACGCATCATTTCCGCACTTGGGAAGGCGGACGCGAAATATACTATCATTACGTTGACGCCCTTACACTCAAAGCGCTGCAATTAATCGACAACAAGCAATATAAGGAAGCTATTTCAGAACTCGAAGCGGCAATGCTTTATCCCGAAAACCTCGAAGTCGGCAAACCGCTCAACGACGAGCGAAACGCTATGATGCACTATTTCATCGGGCAGGCATATTCGCAAATGGGTCAAAAGAAGAAAGCCGCCGAGGCCTACAAGAAAAGCGTCGCGTCGAATAACGCCCGCCAATGGCCTGATTTGGATTATTATCAAGCCAAATCGCAGGAAGCGCTCGGCAATCGGGATGAGGCGGTCAAACTGTTTAACAGCCTTATAGACCGCGGTAAATCCATTATAGAAAGGGGTACGGCGAGGACAGGCATAGGCGTCGAGGAAGCGTCTATTGAAAACCGCTCGTTATCACAAGGCTATTTCCTGCAAGCCCTCGGAAATATCGGATTGGGCAACGACGCCGAGGCAAAGGCGCTGCTCGGCGAATCGTTGAAAAAATATGCCAACAACCTCTGGGCAAAGCGTTTTTCGTCCCTTTAACAAATTATTCTGATGGAAAATACAAACTATAGAATCGGTCGGCCGCGAAGCGCAAGTTCGGGAGGATATATTGTGGCTACTGCCTTCCTCTCGCTTTTCGCAATAGTCGGCCTCGCGTTGTACGGGTTGCCGTTTTTCTACGACTTCATGACGTCGGAGTACGGTTGGTCGCGCACGACGGTTACATCGGGTAACGCTATCGGGAAACTTCTCGTCGCGCCGCTCTTCGGATTCATCGCCGGATGGCTCATTGATCGTTACGGGCCTCGCAAGCTAATGATACTCGGCTCATTGATCGCCGGGACTGCTCTTGTCGGCTTGAGTTATTCCGGATCCTTGCCGTTGTTCTATCTTTTTTATGTCTTAAATGCGCTGGGATATGTGTTTGCCGGCCCCTTGCCTTGTCAAGTGTTGATTTCCAAATGGTTCAATAAGAACCGCGGCAAGGCGATGGGGATAGCCTATCTCGGCATCGGAACAGGCGGCGCCCTTGTGCCTATCCTCGCCAATGCCTTGGAAAGCAACTACGGATGGCATACGGCGCTTACGTCGCTCGGCGTCGTGGTCGTGCTTGTGTCGCTGCCCATGGCGTATTTTATCCGTGAAAAGGGGGTTGCGGCCAAGCGCGAAACGCAAGATGCGCCTCTCCCTCCCTCGCTATCCATCTCGGCTATCCTTAAAAGCCCGTATTTCTACCTTCTCGGCATAGGCAGCCTGTGCGCTATCGGAACGGTAGGAGGCGTCAACCAACACCTGAAACTCTATCTTCGCGACGCGAATTTCACGCAGGAGAGCGCCGCTCATATCATTTCGTTAGTGCTTCTTGCGAGCCTCGCAGGGCGCGTGTTGATGGGCTGGTTGGCCGATTTGTTCAGCCGCAAGTATGTCATGATTTTGATTTATTTGCTGGTGGCGGCAGCTATTCCGTTGCTTTTGATGCCGGCTTTCCCGGGGAAGATTTATATTTTCGCTGTGATTTTCGGCATCGGGTTAGGAGGCGACTACATGATCATCCCGCTGATGGCAAGCGACCTGTTTGGCGTGAGAACGCTTGGCCGGACGATGGGAATTATCCTTGTCGCCGACGGTGTTGCCGAGGCTGTATTCCCAATGTTGGTAGGATACATTTACGATAATACCGGCGGGAGTTACACTATTCCGTTTATTGTGCTGATATGTATCGCCTTAGTAGGTGCGGTGATAATCTCATTTCTGCCCAAAAAACCAATGTAGATAGTATGGAACATAGAAGATTTTCATATAAAAGCCTTGATGCGTTGCGCGAGGATATTGCAAAAGCGAACGTCGAATTGCCCGTTTCGGAGAATCTCGGCGTTCCGGCTCAAAGTATCAAAATCGGCGACGTTACGCTGTCGAACCGCCTGGCCATACACCCGATGGAGGGATGCGACGGGACGGTTCTCGGCGAACCGGGCGATTTGACTTTCAGGCGATACAAACGCCTTGCCGCGGGCGGTGCAGGCCTCATCTGGTTTGAAGCCTGCGCCGTTGTCGAAGAAGGACGCGCCAACGGGCGTCAATTATACCTCAACGGCCAAACCTTGCCGTCTTTCAAATCCTTGCTCGACAGCATTTCCGGCCGTCCTTACACGGTTTTGCAACTTACCCATTCCGGCCGCTATTCCAAACCCTCTCCCGACGCTTATGCCATCGTCGCCACAGATGAGAATCCCTATCTTGACCCGCTCTCGAATCCCCGCCGCAGACTTATTTCCGACGATGAACTCGAAGCGTTGGAGGACAGGTATGTCGAGGCCGCCAGGTTGGCAAAAGACGCGGGTTTTGATGCGGTTGACGTCAAGGCCTGCCACCGCTATCTTATTTCCGAACTGCTCGGCGCACATAACCGCAATGGGAAATACGGCGGTTCTTTCGAGAACAGGACGCGCTTCCTGCTCAATATCATCGAAAAAATACGCTCGTCCGTCAATATCGACGTCACCTTACGCCTCAATGCCTGCGATGTCCTGCCTTATCCTTACGGTTGGGGCTGCGACGCCGACGGGAATCCGGACTTGAAAGAGCCTCTACGACTGATGAAAATCCTATCCGATAAGGGGGTCGGATTAGTCAATCTCACTATCGGCAACCCTTATTACAACCCGCATATCGGAAGAGCCTGCGATGTCGGGCCTTACAAAGCGCCGGAGCATCCGATAGAATCGGCCGCTCGTATGCTGAACATTATACGGGAACTGAAATCCGCCGCGCCGTCTGTCGCCGTCATCGGAACAGGCTTCAGCTGGTTCCGCGAGTTCGGTGGCAATATCGCTGCCGGTTGCATTGAGAAGGGCTGGATTGACATAGCCGGATTCGGTCGCCAATCCTTAGCATATCCGGATTTCGCCAACGACATCCTTTATAATGGCGGTATGGTAAGAAGAAAATGCTGCGTGGCATGCACGAAATGCACCGAGTTGATGCGCTTCGGGAGTATGGCGGGCTGCGTCGTGCGCGACACGGCGACATACCTGCCCCTCTGGCGCGAAGCGACTGCCGGTCGTACAATGATGAGCAACAAAATAGCAACACATATATGAAAAGAACAGCATTAGTAACAGGCGGAACAAGGGGCATAGGCTATGGCGTCGCCAAGCAATTAGCGGCCGACGGCTTCGATGTGGCTGTCTTAGGCACCCGTAGCGAAAAAGACGTAAACGAATGTCTCGAAACATTGCGGCAAACAGGTTCGGATACGCTTTATATCCGCGGAAATATCTCCGAAGCGGATAATTGCAGGTCATGCGTAGAGAAAGTTATCGGGAAATACGGCAAGATAGATTTGTTGGTCAACAACGCCGGCGTCGCTCCGGAAAAGCGCGTCGATATCCTCGAAACGACCGAAGAAAGTATCGACAGGGTGTTTGGCATAAACGTCAAAGGGACGTTTTTCGTATCTCAATCCGTCGCTAAGCAAATGATAAGGCAAGGCAAGGGAATAATAATCAATATCTCGTCGATTTCGGCATACACATCTTCATACGAACGACCGGAATATTGCATATCAAAAGCGTCGATAAGCATGATGACCAAGCTCTTTGCCCACCGGCTCGCGGCACACGGCGTCTATGTCTATGAAATTCGCCCCGGCGTCATCAAGACAGATATGACGGCCGCCGTGAGCGAAAAATACGACCGCCTCATTGCCGAAGGCCTCTTTCCTATCGCTCGCTGGGGCTATCCCGAAGACATCGCCAAAGCGGTCTCCGCCCTTGCCGACGGAGCTTTCCCATACTCTACCGGCGAAGTGATAAACATCGACGGCGGATTTCATATCAGGACACTTTGATTATGCGCAAGGGTAAAGTTAAGATAAACGGGCATGAGATCACGGTATATTCCTGCAATACCGTGATTGTAGGCAGCGGGGCGGCGGGACTGAATGTTGCCGACCGGCTTTTCGGCTACGGGCAACACGATGTCGCGGTAGTGACCGAAGGCATTGACATGGGTACAAGCCGCAATGCCGGTTCGGACAAACAGACCTACTACAAACTAACTCTCGCCGGCGAAGGATGCGACAGTATCCGCGAACTCGCCGCGACGTTCTTCTCCGGTGGTTGCGTCCATGGCGACAACGCCCTTTGCGAAGCAGCGCTCTCGGCGCCTTCGTTTTATAAATTAGTTGACATCGGCGTACCTTTTCCCAAAAACGAATACGGCGAATATGTCGGCTATCGTACCGACCACGACCCTAAACAACGCGCTACAAGCGCCGGCCCGCTCACCTCGAAATATATGACAGAAAGGCTTCTGGCCCAGGTGGAAGCAAAGAATATCCCGATATTTGACGGCTTCAAAATCATCGGCGTCATCACATATCAAAACGAATATAAAGGTCTGCTTGCTTTAGACAAATCAAGAGAATCATTCGCGCTCTTCAACAGCACAAATGTTGTATTTGCCACTGGCGGCCCGGCAGGCTTGTATTCTTGCAGCGTCTATCCCGAATCACAGACAGGAGCGAGCGGCGTCGCCTTTGAAGCCGGCGTCATGGGCGCCAACCTGACGGAATGGCAATACGGCATTGCATCGACAGGCTTCCGATGGAACCTTTCCGGAAGCTACCAACAAGCGCTGCCACGCTACATCTCAACCGATAAAAACGGCGGCGACCGACAAGAATTTTTAACCGTTCATTTCCCCGATGCCGAGAAAATGCTGAACGCCATATTTCTCAAAGGCTACCAGTGGCCGTTCGATTCGCGAAAAATTGACAACTTCGGCTCATCAATGGTTGACATACTGATCCACAACGAGATACAAGATAAAAACCGCCGCGTGTATCTCGACTTCACGACAAATCCAACCGGATTAGCCGACGATTTCGGTAACATCGGCAAAGAGGCCTACTCTTTCCTGAAAAACTGCGACGCCTTTCAAAAAACACCCGTAGAGAGGCTGAAACAGATGAACCTTCCCGCCTACAAACTCTATCTCGAAAAAGGCATAGACTTGGAAAAAGAGCCGCTTGAAATAGCGGTTTGCGCCCAGCACAATAACGGCGGCCTGTCGGTTAACTGTTGGTGGGAAACGAATATAAAGCGCTTTTTTGCCGTCGGCGAGGCAGCCGGAACGCACGGCGTCCGTCGTCCAGGAGGCAGCGCCTTGAACGCCGGACAAGTAGGTGGAATGAGAGCGGCCATGTTCATTGCCGATAATTACGCCGACGAGCCGGCGCCGGATGAGGTCTTCGCTAAATATGCAGAAACACTCGTCAATAAAAAAATCGCCCTCGCCGAGAGATTCCTGTCAGGCAAGCAAGGCAAATCGCCGAAAGAAATCCGGACACAAATCGCCGACCGCATGTCGCGATACGCCGCCCACATACGCAATTATGAGGAACTGCAAATCCTCGCCGAACAAGCAAAATCCCAATTAGAAACAATTGATAACGAGATGCTTGTCGATGACCACAAAGACCTTATAATTGCTTTCGAAAACGTAGATCTCCTTATCGCCCAATTTGTTTATGCCTCGGCAATGGCAAACTACATAGCCAACGGCGGCGGCAGTAGAGGCTCGTATTTAATACAAACCAACGACGCCTCGTTCAAACCCGAAAATCAAGCATTGGAATCGTTCGTTCAGGAGGTATCGTATAATCACCCTGCTTGTCGCTTCGAATGGACAGAAGTCCGCCGGATACCATCCGCCGACGATTGGTTTGAAACGGTCTGGAAGAAATTTATCGAAAAAAAATAAGGCGGTAAAAAGTTTTTATTATCTTTGTAGTCTATTTAAAAGGGTTTTTCACATGAAGGCATATTTGTTTTTGGCCATTGTTGCCGCATCAGTAGTGCAAACTCCTGATAACAGGATAGCTAAGGTTCATTCCCATAACGACTATACGCGGGAACGACCTTTTTATGAGGCTTATGAAAGCCATGCCGCCTCTATCGAAGCGGATATTTTTGCTACCGATAAGCCCGGTGAATTACTCGTTGCGCATAACAAGTCAGACCTGCCGCACGCGCTATCGCTTGATTCCGCGTATATCTCGCCGTTGAAGCAGGTTTTCAAGATGAACGGAGGGCGGGCATGGAAGGATTCCGACCGCAGGCTTGTCCTGCTCGTTGACCTTAAGACGCCTACCGAACCAACCCTAAGTACACTCGTCGCCAAACTCGAAGACTATCCGGAAGTATTTGATTATAAAACCAATCCATACGCCGTACAAGTTGTTATTACAGGGAATATTCCCGACGGTGAACGGTTCGCCGACTATCCCGATTTCATAATGTTCGATGCGCCACACTTCGACTTCACCCCCGAACAACTGAAACGCATCTTCATGTTCAGTTTTCCATTCTATAAATTCGCTGATTGGCAAGGTATTGACCCAATAGAAAACCCGGAAAAAGTCGTGGAACAAATCAAAAAAGCCCACTTGCTCGACAGACCGATACGTTTCTGGGGCGCTCCGGACAACGAACTTGCATGGAAAACTCTTTTTGATATGGGTGCGGATTACATCAACACCGACCGCCCTAAGGCTTGCGTAAAATATTTTGATAGATAGACAATTATGAATGATGCGGCTTTTAACATATTATATAATAAATGGTACAGGAAATCCATAGCGTTCGCTAAGTCATTTGTTCATGACGAGATGGCAGCCGAGGATATCGTATGTGAAGCTATGTTAAAACTTTCGCAAGCGATGCGTGAGAAACCGATCGACAAACCTGAAATCCTCCTGCTTACGATGTTAAGGAATAAGTCTCTCGACTATCTTAAGCATGAGGCTATTCGCAAGGAAGTAGAGCAGGAGCTTGCCGAAGCCTATCAATACGAGTTGAACCTTAGGATATCAACCTTAGAAGACTGCGTGCCGAGCGAAGTGCTCGTGTCCGAAATCAACGATATCGTCAAGAAAACCCTTGATTCGTTACCGGAACAGACCCGTAATATCTACATCATGAAACGCATTAACGGTTATCCGGTGAAGAAAATATCGGAAAAGCAAGGCCTCACTATTAAAGCCGTCGAATACCATATCACACGCGCACTCAAGGCTTTACGCGAGAATCTCAAAGACTATCTGCCGTTTTTCCTGTTCCTATTCTAAAGTCTTTTGTTAAAAAAATCAAACCGTTTTAGGGATTTGGTTTTCAGAATCGTTTATATGGCATAAAAGAAATTTTATGGATGAAGATTTTTACATCAAGTTATGCAAATACATCGACGGCGACGCCGACGCAAGTGAAACAAAGGACGTATTGTTGTGGTTAATGGAAAACCCCGACAATGCGCATGAATACATCACTCTACGCCGCCTGCATTATCTTAGGATTTGGAATCTGGATGAATCGGATGTCACCAGTGCGGAATCGACTACTGGTTATAAATCTCCGTCCGTATCGCCTCACGCGAACTATTTCCCCGCCAACCCCGACCGCGAAACCTTTTCCACCGGTAGGATAGCCATAGAAATTCTCAAATACGTAGCCGTTTTAGCCATAGGAGTATTTTGCACTCTTTATGTCATCAGCAAACAACCCGAAGAACCGATTCTCAGCCAAACCGTTATCGTCCCATTCGGCCAACGTACCGAATTGCGAATGAGCGATGGCACGATAGTCTGGCTAAATTCCGGTTCGACGCTTGTCTATCCCGAAAAATTCTCGAAAACAGAGCGAAAAGTCTCTCTCAACGGCGAAGCCTATTTCAAGGTCAATGCAAACAAAGAATGGCCGTTTACCGTTCAAACGCCGCGTTACAACCTGAAAGTCCTGGGGACGGAATTTAATGTCAAGGACTACAAACGAAGCTCCATTTTCGAGGCATCGCTACTGAAAGGCGCCCTCGAGATTATGTCGATAACATCAGGCGATAGCTTAGCGCTCAAACCCAATGACAAAGTTTTGTTGAAAGACGGCCGGCTCATAACGGGCAGCATCGGCGATCCTAACTATTACAAATGGCGCGAAGGTCTGATATGCTTCGAGAATGAGACCATCGGTTCGCTGTTTGCCAAACTCGAACTTTACTACGACATCAAAATCGAGGTGCAGAAACCTTCGCTGTTGAATCACACCTATACCGGTAAATTCCGCGTTCGCGACGGAATAGAACATGTCCTGAAAGTCCTGCAATTGAAACATCACTTTCATTTCAGAAAAGTCGAAGATACAAATACGATATTTATCAGTTAATAATATTATAAACCCTTAGAAAACAGATGCCTATGGATAAATAAAAAGAGAATGAAGGCCTCAGAAAAAACGGGAAGTGCAGCAACACCCCCCGTAAACGAACTGTCGGCAAGTTCAAAAAACAGAGATTATTTAATAATACCAACAATTCAAAATGCAAAAGTATGAATAAATTTTTTAACGAGGATACTTTTCCTCAAAATAATTATTATAAATTTTTTAAAGTCATGAAAATTACTTTCACTTTATTGCTGTTGATCGCTACAGGACTATTTGCCACAGATGCGAACTCGCAGATGAAACGAGTGAACATTTCGATGCGGAATGTCCTGATTAAGGCGATATTGGACGAGATAGAGAATCAGACCGACTATCTGTTTCTGTACAGTCCCGAAGAGGTTGACATCGAAACGAAAACTTCGATGTATGCTGAAAATATGCCGGTTGCGCAGGTGCTATCCACACTTTTCCGCAACACCGACATATCTTATGCCATGGAAGGCAACACTATCTTCCTGTTAAAAAGCAATCCTGTCGCCGCTGATAATCAGGCCTATAATCAAGCAGATAAGATATCGGTGAGAGGCATAGTCAACGATGAATCCGGCGAGCCTGTAATCGGAGCCAACATAAGCGAAAAAGGCACCACCAACGGCACAATCACAAATGTCGATGGGCAATTTCAGCTTTCGGTATCTCCCGGCGCGACATTGGTAGTATCCTTCATCGGTTACAAAACGCAGGAAATCACAGTCGGCAACCAAACCACGCTAAACATCAAGCTCGTAGAAGACAATCTTATACTGGATGAAGTGGTCGTTGTCGGGTATGGGACAATGCGGAAAGTAAGTCTGACCAGCGCAGTAGGTTCGGTTGACGGTGAGACAATCAAAGAAAGACCTGTAACAGATTTCAGGTCATTACTTCAAGGGCGCTTGAATGGTTTGACTGTTACAGACAAAGGCGGGCAACCCGGAAGTCAAAGCATTAGTCTTAACATTAGAGGTATAACATCGTTGGGCAACAACGAACCTTTAGTCATTGTAGATGGAGTTCAGCAATATTATTCGGATATTAATCCGAATGACGTTGAAACTGTTTCCATTCTGAAAGACGCTTCCTCTACGGCCATTTATGGTTCAAGGGCGGCTAACGGTGTAATAATGATTACCACCAAAAGGGCAGAAACAGGGAAAGTTCGCATTTCATACAATGGCTATATAGGATTCCAGAAGTCAAACAACATTCCCGTACACATGGAAACAGAAGCGTACATGAAGATGCAAAATACCGCATGGATAAACACGACCGGTTCACCTGTATATACCGAAGAATACATCAAAGAATATGTTAATGCGACAGATCGTTACAAATACCCGTTACCGAATACATGGTTTGACGTCATGCTGAAAGTTGCACCGGTGCACAGCCATACAATTACGGCCAGCGGAGGAGCAGAAAACATCAAATCATATTTGAGTTTAAGGTATTTAGATCAAGAAGGCATACTTCCAAATTATGACTCAAAGCTTTATGACATCCGACTGAACAACGATTTTAAAGTATCCGAAAATCTGCGTTTTTCTACTAATCTGAATTATCGCGGTAAAGATATTAAAAGTCCGTACACAAGTCCTGTTTATCGGATGCTCCAAAACTCTCAATGGACAGTGCCTAAATATCCTGACGGGACATACGGCATAAGTTCTGATGGCGCCAATCCACTGTTAGATGCAGAGCAAAGCGGCACGACTCAAGGTCTTTGGTCATATTTAGTCGGTAGTTTAAACATTGATTTGGAAATTTTCAAAGATTTGCACTTTACGGCACAGTTAGCAAGTGGGTTAAACTATGGGAACACAAAGGCTTTCGCCAATAAATATGAGGTGCGTGATTATTACAATTATGATATTATTAAAAAATCCGTTTCCCGCAATTCTTTGACTGAATACAGGGATTACGAATTTGAAACTACGGTCAATACGTTGTTAAATTACAAAAAACAAATAAACCTTTCAGGCATAAGTGCTTTGGTCGGCTATTCCCAAATTTACCATAAAACCAGCAATTTAGCTGCATGGCGTTATGAATTTTACAACAACAGTATCCAATCTCTCAGCCAGGGTCTTGACGATGGAACGAAAGGAAATAGCGGATCCGAGTCTGAATGGGGACTACGGTCATATTTTGGCAGGATAAATTACTCATATAATGACAGATACCTGTTTGAGGCTAATGGAAGATATGATGGTTCGTCTCGGTTTTACGGAGACAACAAATACAGCTTTTTTCCGTCTTTCTCTGCCGGCTGGCGGGTCTCGGAGGAATCATTTTTTGAAGGCTTATCAGATTGGGCTAACGAGCTGAAAATAAGAGGTTCGTATGGATTAACAGGAAATCAGGCAGTAGGATTATACAGTTTTTATGATACTCTGAACAAAGGAACGTACTCATTCGATAATACTATCGCGCAAGGTTACTACAGAAGCGTTTTGGCGAATAAAGATATCCATTGGGAAACTACCGCGCAAACGGACGTGGGTCTGGATCTCGGTTTTATAAACAATAAAATAACATTTTCCGCAGATTATTACAAGAAAAGAACCGAAGGTATCTTGCTGAATCTTCCTGTTCCCGGTACGCTTGGATTATCGCCGTCGGTACAGAACGCCGGTATCCTTGATAATATGGGTTGGGAATTTCAGTTGGGCTTGAAACATAACTTTGGCGAAATAGGCTTAAATTTCATGCAGTCTTTCTCCGCAAACAAGAATGTCATTGTTGATCTTGCAGGAACCGGGCCTTACATATACGGAGACAGTGAAATAAGATATATCGTTGCGGAAGGGTTACCGTATTACGGCTTCTGGGGTTATAAAACGGGCGGATTATTTCAAACTGAAGAAGAAGTGGCCAACTATCCTACCCTTCAGGCCGGAACAGCACCGGGAGATGTAAAATATCTTGATCTGAATAACGATAAAATTATTAACGAGGAAGATATGACATACCTCGGCGGCTCATTTTTTCCTAAATATACCTTTTCGACAGATATAGGCCTGACATACAAAAACTTCTCGTTAGATATGGCTTTCCAGGGAACTGCTGGAACAAAAAGATATATCGGTGGCGCCATTATGCAAATGGGAATTTGGGGTGGATTCACACATGAAATTTTCACGGATAACTATTGGACGCCAGGAAATCCTGATGCGCGTTTCCCAAGACCAACAAAATATGAAGTGCGTAATACTCAATTGTCAGACAGGAATATACAGGATGGATCCTATCTTAGGCTAAAGAGTGCGCAACTCTCGTACCGGATACCTTCATTCATCACCGATAAAGCTCGAATAGGAACGACAAGTATTTATCTGTCAGGCACGAATTTTCTAACATTCTCCAAATTAAACGAATGGGACGTTGACCCTGAATCGGATAATCGCGACCCGGAATGGAACTATCCTCAGACTTCAGTTATTTCGGTAGGATTATCAATTAATTTTTGATTTTTTTAATGATATATAAAAAAGTATAAATATGAAATCTTTGAAAAATATAATATTTACGATGGCGGCCTTTTTATTGTTCGGCTGCTATAAGGATTTGCTAACGACAATCCCGAATGACAGAATTTCATCAGACATATTCTGGCAAACCGAATCAGACGCTACACTTGCAGCAAACGGCGTATATTTATTTATGGATGATGTATGGAAATACGTCCATTGGGATGCCTTGTCGGATATCGGCCATGTCACGCTACAATGGCGTGGTGAATCAATGATTGAAAAGGGCGACCTGAACGCAGGGTATGCTCAGGATGTCATTCGTTCACATTGGAACGATGGTTTTGCTGGCATACAGGCAGCCAATATTTTTCTTGACAATGTTGACAAAGTAGAGTCATCAAACACACAATTGATTGACCGGCTCAAAGGTGAAGTAAAGACGCTTAGAGCCATGTTTTACATCAGACTTGCATCATTATTCGGAGATGTGCCTCTATTGACAAAAGAAACTACATTGGAAGAAAGTAAAAACTTGACGAGAACGCCTGTTTCGCAAATCTGGGATTTTATTTCAACAGAGCTTACAGACGCTGCTCAGAAACTACCACTCAATCAGGACGAAGTAGGCAGGGTAACACGTGGTGCTGCTTTAGCTCTCAAAGCAAGAGCAATGCTTTATGCGGGCAGATACCAGGACGCGGCGGTAGCGGCAAAAGCCGTGATGGATTTAGGAGTGTATGACTTATATCCCTCTTATGAGAAATTGTTTACGTATGAAGCCGAAAATTGTACGGAAGTTATTTTTGACAGACAATATATGACAAATAATTTACCGAACAATATTTTCCAATTGACTACTCCTAACAGTATTTGGCCTCAAATAAACAGTTTTGTACCTACCAAATTTGCAGTAGATGCATACGAAATGATAAATGGCAAATCTATTTATGAATCCGACAGCGGATTTGATCTTAAAGACCCTTATTCGAACAGGGATCCGAGGCTTCATTATACAATTTATACAGTTGGAGACATATTACTGAACGGTAAAATTTACGATTCAAGGCCTAACAGCGGCACGGCCGATGCATTAGGCTATTCGGAAAACACTACCGCTACAGGATTTAATGTCAAAAAATATTTGAATATAGAGGATCTCAGCAACCCATCAAATTGCGGAATCAATCTGATTATGGTGCGTTATGCAGAAATACTGTTAACTTATGCCGAAGCCAAAATTGAGGCTAATCAAATAGATGATAGCGTTTTGGATGCGATTAACAAAATCAGAAAACGTCCGGACGTTAACATGCCCGAAATTAAGGGAGTCATCTCGCAGTCGGCCCTGCGTGATATTGTGAGGAACGAACGTTTGGTTGAACTGGCATTTGAAGGCTTACGCTATTTTGATATCCGCAGATGGAAAATTGCGGAGACGATTGTTCCGGGTATTATTTACGGCATGACCTATTTCGATGAAGACGGGTATCAGAAAACAGTTGAATTACCTGGTTTTATGAAAACTTTTAACAAGGATAGAGATTATTTATGGCCAATTCCTTACAGGGAAATAGAGCTTAATCCCAATCTTGTTCAGAATCCTAACTGGTAAACTTTTTGCGGGTATATATATGAAAAATGTATATACCCGCCTATATAAATAACGAATAAATAATAAAACATGGAAAGAAGGTCATTTATTAAAAATACCTTAAGCGTTTCAGGATTGCTGTTAGTGTCAGATATGAACCTGTCAAGCCCTATTGACTATTTACCTCAACTTGAGTTTAATCAGCCGAATGTCATCCCGTTTCCGGAAAATCCGGAGTCATGGAATGATTTTAGGAAATTATTGGACAATTGGCGCAAAACGGTAATTAAGAAAATAGGTTATGACGATGCCTTATACAGAAAACCTGAATTTGACTGGGTTTCATCGACGTTTAACTGTTATTTTTTAATGCTGAATGATGAAACATTCTATGATCATACAGGGAGGAAATATATTGTGGATGAATTTCTGGAAAACAATGAAAAGGTATTTGGAAGAATTGACAGTATAGTACTATGGCATGCATATCCACGTATCGGCTTGGACGACAGGAACCAGTTTGATTTTTACAGAGATATGCCGGGTGGATTAAATGAACTTGGCAACATTTCCGAACAATTTCATCGTCACGGCATTAAAGTTTTTATCGACTACAATCCATGGGATACTAGTACCCGTCGCGAACCTATGTCGGACATAGATACGTTATGTGATATCGTAAAAACAATCAAGGCTGACGGAATCTTCTTAGACACTATGGCATGGGGCGCCGCAGAATTTAGAGAAAAACTTGATCGAAGCAGACCTGGAGTGGTATTGGAAGGCGAATTGGCGCTTCCCGTCGATAACATAAGCGACCACCACATGTCATGGGCACAATGGTTTTCAGACAGTAAAGTCCCAGGCATCTTAAGGAATAAGTGGATTGAGCGACGCCATATACAACATGGTATAAACAGGTGGGTGAGAGACAGAACGCCGGAATTACATTCGGCATGGATGAATGGTAGCGGAATAATGATCTGGGAAAATATTTTCGGACAATGGAACGGATGGAATGAACGCGACAAATCAATCCTTCGTATGATGTCACATATCCAGAAACGATACTCTCGCCTTTTTTCCGGAGAAGGATGGACACCTTTATCAGGTGAAACGCCGGAGAATGTTTATGCATCTCTATGGTATGATAAGGATATGCGGTTGTGGACACTCGTGAATCGAACAAACAAACCTATAGAAAACGAACTGTTACAGATTGATTTTAAGTCTGGAGAATCTTATTACGATTTGATTAAAGGCGAAGAAATTAAAATACAAAGACGCGGGAAGAAAGCTGTGTTGTCGGGGGTAATCAGTCCGCGCGGTATTGGTTGTTTCATCGCTGCAAGGCCTGATAATTTAGGAAATGATTTTCAACATTTTTTGTCTTCACAAAACAAAATAAGTTCGTTTTTCGTTTCAAGTACGTATTTCCCTTATATATCGACAGTGCGTAAACCTATTATCCGAACGAAACCAAACGAAGGAATTGGCATGGTAAAAATCCCTCCGTTTAATGGTACACTCAAAGTCGAATTCAGAATAAGAGAATGTGGATTCTATGAATCTATCTACCGAACATTTGTAAACGGAAATTCAAACATGCATGACACAATTGCCTTCGAGTTAGCAGCTGATTTATCGGCATTTCTTATAGATGAAACACCTGTTACAAACTTACAATATTCGGTATTTCTAAAAACCACCGGATATATGCCGAAATCACCAAGAAATTTCTTAAAACACTGGAAGGAAGGCCATATTCCAGTGGGGAAAGAACATCACCCCGTTGTATATGTCGATTTAGATGACGCTCGCGCGTATGCCGATTGGGCAGGTAAACGATTACCTACTGAACTTGAATGGCAATTTGCCGGACAGGGATTTAAAAAAAACAAATATCCGTGGGGTGCTGAATGGAATAAAGACTTGTGCAACAATGGACGCAATGGGGATACAACCCCTGTAATGGCTTATCCGAATGGCCGTTCGGTTTTTGGCTGTTACGACATGTGTGGCAATACCTGGGAAATGACCGAAAGCGAACATAGCGACGGGAGAAATCGTTTTTGCATATTAAAAGGCGGGTCTTACTACAAAGCCACAGGTTCGGAATGGTACTTTGACGGCGGGCCTCAATCAATGAATTTTTCAGCCAAGCAGCTATTGATGTATTCAGGAATTGATCGTTGCAATACGGTAGGCTTCAGATGTGTCGCCGATTTATGATTATATTTTTTATGTGGAACTTTAAAATACAATTACTATGTTTTTAATATTTGGTTTGATAATTATATTAGTCGCTGGCTTTTTCCAAGGTACATTTATTCTTCCGCTTTCCTATACAACGAAATGGAAATGGGAAAACACATGGTTGGCGTTTTCATTGTTAGGAATGATAGTGCTTAACTGGATATGGGCATTTATATTCATTCCGGAACTTTTAACAATATATAGCACTGTTCCTGCCAGTAATCTTGCTATTTTAATATTATTCGGATTAGGTTGGGGACTGGGAGCCGTATTATTCGGTATAGGAATGGACAAACTCGGGATGGCTCTCGGATATCCGGTTATTATGGGATTGACGGCAAGTATAGGCGGGTTGTTGCCACTATTTATCCAACAACCGGAGAATATATTGCAACTATCCGGTATAGTGTTGATTACAGGAGTTATAATCGCTTTGGTCGGAATAATAATATGTTCTAAAGCTGCCGCTATAAAATCGACATACGATGCAATAAACGTAAAAAAAGATAAACTAACTGCAGGAATAATTATCGCCATAGCAGCCGGTGTATTGAGCAGCCTGCCTAACATGGGATTCTCATTTGGAACCGCTGTCACACAAGCTGCAATTGAGAGAGGAACATCTCCGGCTTTGGCCGGTAACTCCGTATGGGCATTGTTCTTTTCTTTTGGTTTCATTCCGAATCTGATTTATACGGTATGGCTTATGATTAAGAATAAAACATATTATACCATAATTACAGGACTGACTATCAAAAATACAGGACTTAGTTTATTGATGGCTGTTTTATGGATTGGCAGTTTTTATCTATACGGCTTCAGTTCATATAATTTGGGCGATTTAGGAAAAATTGTCGGCTGGCCATTGTTCATTTCCATATCAATAGTGGTGGGAAATCTTTGGGGATTATGGAAAGGCGAATGGCGCAACAGTTCAAAACGTGCAAGAACAATGCTGAATATAGGACTTGTTGTGCTAATCATTGCTTTGATAATTTTTTGCATCAGTAACATTCTATAATTGATCAAATATGGACAGAAGAATACTTATTCGAAATCTTATTGCAGGTCAACCAGTTGAGCGATGCGGTTTATGGATTGGAAGCCCAAAATGCGAAACTGTTAGCCTTTTAAATAAAGCAACAGGGACATGTGGAGAGGAAGCTCTACATCTATTTTTCGATGACGACGTCCGCTGGATAACGCCTCAATATATCAAATCGACTTATCGTCATCCTTCCGGTATTTCTATGAGATTCTGGAAAGACGCAAACCCTCATGCAATGGAAGGAGGTTTACTTGCAAAAGCCCAAACATTTGACGAAATAGATAGTTTTCAATGGCCTGATATAAAATATCTGAACTTTGACGAAACTATCAAAATATTGTCCGAATCCGGTAACGTGTACAGATTCTCGGGATTCTGGTCACCGTTTTATCACGACCTGACTTATTTGTTTGGTACAGAAACGCTGTTCGTCAAAATGTTAATTCAACCGAAATTAATTCACCGAGCCTTGTATCATTTATGCACTTTTTATTTGGAAGCCAACGAATTGTTTTATCAACAAGTCAACAACAAAATGGACGCTTTATTTTTTGGCAATGACTTCGGCGCTCAAAATGATTTGCTGATATCGCCGGAACAATTTGAGAAATTTTTTCTGCCATGGATTAAAAAATTTTGTGTGCAAGCTAAAAAATATAATTACCAGACCGTATTGCATAGTTGCGGGTCAATTTATCGGATTATAGATCAACTCATCGACGCAGGAGTAAATGCTCTGCATCCGATTCAGTCAAAGGCAACCAATATGGACGCTGATTACCTTTCCGTGCATTTTAAAGGCAAAATAGCTTTTGTTGGTGGGATAGACACACAGGACATACTGCCCAACGGAACACCAGAAACGGTCTATGATGAGGTTTTGCGGGTAAGAAAATTATTGGGTAATCGCATAATACTGGGACCAAGTCATGAAGCCTTACTTCCCAACGTTCCTTATGAAAATCTGAAAGCTATGTGCGATGCCTCGAAAGTAAACTTGTAATAATTAAAATATATGAAAAAAGATAATATCATTGTAGTAGGAAGCTATATCGTCGCTCTTGTAATGGATACCGACAGAATTCCAATGAGAGGCGAAACATTAATGGGTCGTAATTTCAGGCAAACATACGGCGGCAAAGGATCTAATCAAGCCGTGCAAGCGGCTAGGCTTGGGGCGAAAGTTTCATTTGTCGGAGAAATCGGTAACGACAGTTTTGGCCTGGATTTTCTTAAACTGTGCGACTGTGAAGGGATTGCTCATGATTATGTTTTTATACATGAGAAATTGCCTACTGCATCAGGTTTTATTATTTGCGCCGAAGGGCAAAATATTATTACAATTGATATTGGGGCAATGAACGATTTCGGAATTACAGACATTAATCGGGCTTCAAGCCTTTTTGACGAACGAAGTGTTATCCTGATGCAATTAGAGATACCTTTTGATACAGCTATATATGCAGCGAAAACAGGGCATAAAAATGGCTCTACAGTGATATTAAATCCCGCTCCGGCTAAAAAACTGCTCGGAATTGATTTGTCATATATTGACTACCTTACACCTAATGAGACTGAGGCCAGAATATGCGCAGGACTGGCGCCAAATGACCCAATAGATGATATTGAAGTCGGCAGGATACTACTGCAGCTTGGTTGTAAAAATGTAATCATAACCATTGGCGAAAAAGGTAGCGTACTGGTAACTCCGCATAAAGAAATATATGTGCCGGCGTTTAAAATTTCAGATGTAGTCGATTCAACCGGCGCCGGAGACGCTTTTAATGCAGGTTTTGCTACAGCAATATCGGAAGGTATACCAATAGAACAATCACTTCGTTTTGCCAACGCAGTAGGCGCTTTGGCCTGTACCAAAGCCGATACTATTCCCTCATTTCAAAACAGGCAACAGGCAGAAAATTTTATCGCAGAATTTACACCTTCCTAATATTAATAATGTAGATTACGTAATCTATTTTTTCCCGATGTTTTTTTGCCTGTTTGATTATGCAGGTGTGCTTTTTTGCTTTCTAGTCATAATTTATACCTACCAGCAGCATGTTGCCTGCGTAGGCTTCGAGGACTTTGGGATTTCTATCTGAGTGATAGCGCCATGAGCATTTTCATCCCACTTCAATTCGATGAGCATTGGTGGGTTTGCCTGCGGAGCCGGGCAGAGGGATAAAGACAAGATCGGCGAATCCATTACTTGCAGGAAGTTCGCGGATGATAGTATAATGTTCGCCGGCGGCATAAAAATTAAGGATGTGAAAGGGATATTTGTTGTGCCGGCGAGGTTTGTGGTGTAAATTATGGCTGCTAAACGATTGGTTCGTAGCTGTTTGGTTAGTTTTTGCAATTAAAAATCTTTAATAATGAACAAAATATCGAGAGTTTTTTATCAAAATCGAAAAAAATATCGAGAAAATTTTGTATCTGACCTTCAAGACCGCTAAAGGGGAAGAAATAGAAATAAAAATGACAAAATGACATATATTTTCCTGAAAATCGGCCTATTATATGACAATATGACGCAATTTTGTATTGGTACGTTATTTGCCGTAGATATTGCGTAAGAACATTACTTATGTTCTCGCGAAAGAATATTGTTTAATTAAAAATAGGAGATAAAGGTTATGACATTAGTTAGAAGAAATCAGAATCAGTGGTTGCCGTTGTTTTTCAACGACTTTTTTAAGGATGATTGGAAAGTAGGTACGCGCTCAAACATTCCTGCAATCAACGTTAAGGAATCCGACAAGGCGTTCTTCGTCGAAGTGGCTGCCGCCGGGATGACTAAAGACGACTTCACGGTCGAACTCAACGCCGAAGACGATCTCGTGATTACGGTCGAGAAGAAAAACGAAAACAATGAGGAGGACAAGGAAACTCGTTATCTGCGCCGGGAGTTCTCGTACTCTAAGTTCCAGCAGACAATGGTGTTGCCCGAAAACGTCGATAAGGACAAAATCGAGGCCAAGGTTGAGAATGGCGTCCTTCGCGTCAGTTTGCCGAAATTATCGGAACAGGAAATTCAAAAAAGCCAGCGTTCGATAGCGGTAAGTTAACAATTTACAGGTTTTAAAAGGTAAGATTTTTTTCATTTGAGTAAATTTTTAGTGAGGAACGGCGTGCGAACCAAATCGCACGCCGTTTTTTTGAAAAAAAACGAGAGGCTGCTTGGGCAAACAGCCTCTCTTACAGAGTGATACCAATAAAAAAAGTGAATGTTTAAAGGCTATCCAATATTCGACGTTGTCTGTCCATATATTGGATGCGGTTAATTTCAATCCCCGAAATAAGGGTAGAAGTTCGTTTTATTGAGTGTAACCACTTCCGCATGTGTTCGCACGAATCGGCATCGACGGATGTCATCGATCCTATAGTAAATACATCTACCCTACTGACATTAATGTTATCGGAATACAAATACGAATATGTCGTTTCGAATGACACATTAGATGTATAGAGTTCGACTTCATTACCGTTTTCAAAAGCGCCGACTGTTACGACTTTTTCGATTAAATCAAGCATCTCTGACAGGTCTTCCTTTAATATGGCAACATCCTTTTCCGTCACAAGACGTATCGTATTGAAATAGTGTATGTCATTCATTAAAGTTTGGAGAGCGTTCTCGTCACAGACCATGAAAGTGTAACCGATTTTCTTTATCGCTTCACGATATTTAAGATGGCCATCCATGATGCGCGAATCCATTTTTATGTCCGAAAAGGATTTTACCTCGCCGACATTCCCGAACTGAAACATCCACTTAAGGATAAAAAAACGGAAAATATTCGGGAAAAAAGCTAAAATATGCAGCGGAATACCTGTTGTAGCTACTCCAAGTTCGGAATTAACATTCTTAGCTGCAGTATTAATCGTATCAACAAAACTTTCCGACATGAAATAATCTACCTCTCCGAGTTTGAAATAGTTCAGCCAGCTCATTTGGTAAAATTGACTGCGTATCGGCGATTTTACACCTAAAAGCGAATCTAAAGAAAAACCGAACAATTTTGCTATTTTAACCATTTCACCAATAGAGAAAGTCGTATCATTGCGCATACGCCTGTACAAGGCATTAGGCTCAATATCCAACAAATCGACTAATATCTTCGTCAATTTGTATTTTTCGGGAACTGTCTTTTTTATCAATTCAACAAATCCCATATTGACTTCAAAATCAAAATTATCCATATCGGTTGCAAACAAATTATTAATTTATGCGTCTGCAAAGCTATGATGTATAATTTAATTAATCAAGTCTTTTTTTAATACTTTGGAAATAATTTTTTTCAATTTTTGTATATAAATGCCGAAAACTACCGATTTTGTATCGAAAAACGATACTCGCGAGAGAAAAAATATCGTTTTTCGATAATTTCAAAGGAAAATCTCATATTTTTATCGAATTTCGATACTGTCATCTCTTATAATTTTATCTAAAGACGCATTTTAATACAATTTCTTCCACTCGAAGTTGTTTTTAGCATAATCGAGGAATTTCATGAAGTCTTTTTGTGAAATGAGCAGCGACGCCGTGTTTATGCAAGGGTGAAAACTCAAGCGCGAGGCTTTTTGCAGGTTTTCATCGAGGAAAACGTGGACGTGATTGTCATGGTCGTTGATGAGACCGAAGGGCGTGACTGAGCCGGGCTTGACGCCGAGGTATTTTTCCATGCGATGCTCGGAAGCGAAGGATAGCTTGCCCTGGCCAAGTTGCCGTTCAATGGCATGAATGTCCATGTCGGCGTCGCAGTCGAGGATGACAAGATAGTGACGGTTGCCTTTATGGTTGCGGAAAAAGAGGTTTTTGCAATGCTTGGCATCATGCCCCGCCCAATATTGCTTGGCTATCTCGATAGTCGGCGCCTCAGGATGCTCGATATATTCGAAAACTATGTCAAGTTGCTTCAATAATTCGTAAAGTCTTGCGTCTCCGTTCATTTATCATTAAATTTGTTTTATTAATTCGCTGAATAACAGGGTCATCTTTTCCGTCGCCTCATTTGCCGCCTTAACCACGTCAGCGCCGTCGTTGACGAAATCGTCGGCAAAATGATAGCCCTCATTAGTGACGACCGACATGCCGAAGACCCGCAAACCCGCATGACGAGCCGTGATTACCTCCGGCACAGTGCTCATCCCTACCACATCGGCGCCAAGGCGACCGTAACAGGCATATTCGGCAGGCGTCTCATAAGAAGGCCCGGTAAGACCGACATAAACGCCTTTTTTTACTTCAATTCCATTCGCGGCAGCAATTTTTTCGGCGCAGCTTATCAGTTCGCGGTCGTATGCCCGCGTCATATCGGGAAAACGTGTCCCGAAATCTTCATCGTTAGCGCCGATCAACGGGTTAGGCATCATATTGATATGATCGCGGATAATCATCAGATCGCCAACGTGAAAAGTCTCATTAATGCCGCCCGCCGCATTCGAAACGAGCAGGTTCTTTATGCCCAGCATCTTCATCACACGCACAGGGAAAGTGACCTGCCGCATCGTATAACCCTCGTAATAATGAAACCTCCCCTGCATGGCAATCACGTACTTGCCGCCAAGCGTTCCGACAATAAGATTTCCCTTATGCCCTGTGGCTGTGGAGTTTACGAAATGCGGTATATCGCCATAAGGAATTTTCGTAGCATCCTTAACCCTGTCCGCAAGTCCACCTAAACCACTCCCAAGGATAATCGCCGTCTCCGGTTTAACTCCAATCCTTTCTGCTATATATTTCGCAGCTTCTTTATAATCATTCTCCATATTTATCTATTAATAAGATTATTAGCTATAATGCCGGCATTTTCTATTATTTCTTTTTCTCTTGTGACCTTGCGATTCTCCATCAGGATTTTGCCGTCGCAAATAACCGTGTCAACGCAACTACCATTCGCCGAATAGACAAGGTTGGATACGAAGTTGTGATTGGGCGTAAATTCCGGTCGTTGCAGGTCTATCAGGCAGATGTCGGCTTTGTATCCGGTCGCTATCTTGCCGGTTTTTATGCCGATAATTTCTGCCGGCGTAACCGTTATGGCATCGAGCATCTCGTTACAGCTCAACGCAGTAGGATCTTTGCGCCACGACTTGCCCAACAAAGATGCAAGTTTCATTACTTCTATCATGTCGAGATTATTTGACGAAGCGCAACCGTCGGTGCCCAGCGCCACCCTGACGCCCGCCTGCTTCATCTCTTTAAAACGGAATTGATAGCCGGAACCGAGTTTCATATTCGACGCGGGGTTGTGCACTACCGCAACACCCGCATCGTCAAGCATCTTAATCTCCTCCTCATCAACGTATAATCCGTGTGCAATTATCAGTTTGTGCGACAGAACGCCGAGTTTTTGCAGATATCTGACGGGAGTGTCGCCGAAATCCCTTTGACAATCAGCGACTTCCTGCTCAGTTTCGGCAAGGTGTAGGTGCATAAAGACGTCGTTGTCGAGAGCAAAATCTTTCGCCCATTTCAATAAATCGCCTGATACTGTGTATATTGCATGAGGGCCGAGTGCATATTGTATCCTTTCATTTGTCGGTTTATTACCGAAACGTTTGATTATATGCTGTTTAGATCTGGCGGCGATATGCGGTTTAAAGAAGTCGAAACACACTTCCGCAAGCACAGCGCGGATGCCTGTTTCGACGACCGCTTTTTCGGTTTCATCAAGGTGGTCATACATATCGTTCAACAGCGTTGTGCCGCTTTTGAGCATCTCGAGGCAGGCAAGACGGGCGCCCCAATAGACGTCTTCGGCGGTCAGTTTCTTCTCGTTAGGCCAGATTTTTTCTTCGAGCCATGGCTTAAGCGGCATATCGTCGGCATAGCCGCGAAAGAGCGTCATCGCCGAATGGCTGTGCATATTGGCAAGACCGGGTATGACGGCTTTGCCGGTAGCATTAATCGTGACATCGGCCGTTTCCCGTATGCTGTTTTCGGATGGATAAACGGCTGATATTATGTCGTTTATAATGAGAATATCATGCTGTTTTCCTTCTAATAAGGCCTGTTTGATTAAAATTTCCATAGAATAATTATGTATATCTCCGGTAGAACTCCGCGACGGCTTCAATGCCTTTGTAAAACATGTCGAGGCTGAAACTCTCGTTTGGCGAGTGAATGGCGTTACGTTCGTGTCCGAAGCCCATCAGTACGCTCTTGATACCGAGAATTTTCTCGAAAGCGGGGATGATAGGGATGCTACCGCCGCGCCTAACGGCCAAGGGTTGCCGACCGAAAGCGCGTATAAATCCCTGTTCGGCAGCCTTGTAGGCCGGAAGGTCTATCGGACAGACGTATGCTTGTCCGCCGTGATGATGTGTCACCTTGACTTTGACGTATGGCGGAGCTACGCCATCTATATATTTGATAAACAACTCTTTAATTTTCTCCGAATCCTGATGCGGCACTAAGCGGCACGACAATTTGGCATAAGCCTTCGATGGCAGCACTGTCTTGGCGCCTTCGCCGGTGTAACCGCCCCAGATGCCGCAAACGTCGAAAGACGGACGGCATGAGTTGCGCTCCAAGGTCGAATAGCCTTTCTCGCCATGTAGCTCGGCGACGTCAAGTGCTTGCCGGTAACGTTCTTCGTCGAAGGGAACTTGCTCTATCATAGCCTTTTCTGCGGGTGATAAATCTTCCACATCGTCGTAAAATCCGGGAATGGTGATACGGCCGTCGGCATCGGTAATGTCGGCAATGATCTTGCACAGCACGTTGATAGGATTGGCGACCGCACCGCCGAAATGCCCCGAATGAAGGTCGCGGTTCGGGCCGGTCACTTCGATCTCCCAGTATGCCAGCCCGCGTAGTCCGGTAGTGAGCGACGGCGTGTCTTCGGCTACCATGCTCGTGTCCGAGACGAGTATCACGTCCGCTTTTAAGAGATCTTTATGTGCCTCGCAGAACGGATAGAGGTTTGTCGAGCCGATTTCTTCCTCGCCTTCGAGTATAAACTTTACATTACAGTTCATAAAACCCTCATGTAGAGCCGTTTCAAAGCCTTTGACCTGTATCAGCGCCTGCCCTTTATCGTCGTCTGCCCCTCGCGCATAAACCCTGCCGTCGCGGATAACCGGCTCAAACGGGTCGCTTTTCCACAGTTCGAGCGGTTCCGGCGGCATCACGTCGTAATGACCGTAAACAAGGACGGTACGCGCATCGGGAGAAATAATTCTTTCGGCATAAACAACAGGATTGCCGGCTGTCGGCATCACTTCCGCCTTTTCAGCCCCCGACGCCAGCAACAATTCTTTCCATCTCGTGGCGCACAGCAGCATATCATCTTTATGCTCGCTTTGCGAACTGACAGACGGAATGCGCAGTAAATCAAACCATTCAGCCTCAAAGCGGGCGGCATTAATTGTAATAAAATCTTTAATATTCATAAATCAAATTCTGTTGACATTTTTCCGCTGTTGCTCAAAATAGATTTGGCGCTGGCGTTCGTTAGCTTCGGTAATCAGCATTGAGGTACTGATAATTGAGCGTACCCACTCCTTGACCGTCTCGAAAACCTTCTCATTAGTAGAAGTTACCGATGTCAAAAAGAACGCTTTTATCATACTCATCTTGAAATCATCCGTGCAAATATATGAAAACGACATCGTATGGTTCATGTCATTGAGAACATAGATGCGGACTTGCTTCCCGGTTTCTTCAAACATGCCGGTGATTGACATTTTTTCCAAATAATCAATTGATTCCAGCATATCCACCTTTATTTTGGCGATGCTCGAATCGTCAATCAACCTTATATTTTTAAAAAATAGGATAGAATCTACGATAGTATTATATAACTCATTATCAAATATATACGATGTGCGGTGATATTTTTTCGACATCGTATTTTGTTTATCCAAATTTTTCTTCACAATATCGGGAACAATCATATCCTCATATCGGCGATGTTGCGGATAACTGTAATAATACCATTTATAGATATAGAAATCACGAAGTTCCGAATATTTCGAAAAAATATCCTGCGGAAGCGTTCCGGCGACATGACCTGCCTCTATATTTTTCCCCGAATCAATGAGTGTCCGGAGAAACTCTATGAAAGTATCAATCATTATAATATCATCTTCTCCGGGCGAAATAAAATTAGGAAGTTTCAACTGAAACGGCTGACTTTTATTCAGTTCGGTACCTATCAATGCGTCCAAAGATATATTGAGATACCTTGCAATAGCCGCTATCTCATGGAATTTGAACGGTATTTCGTCTCTCAACCGTCTATAAACGGCCTCAGTACTAAGTCCTACCACATTGGCAAGCTGATTGGCGAGCTTGTACTTGGTCGGACATTTTTTTGTAATTTCCGACAATAATGCCGTATAAATCGGATGTGAATACATGACTATATTAATTTGATGGTTTCAAGTATTTATCGAACCATCCGAAGAATTCTCTTTGCCAGACGATAGCGTTCTGGGGGCTTAGTACCCAGTGAGTTTCGGTAGGGAAGATAAGCATACGGCTTTCTATGCCAAGCATTTGCGCGGTATTGAAAGCCGCCATACCTTGCGAGTAGGGTACTCGATAGTCATTTTCGCCGTGAACAATCATTATCGGCGTATCCCAGTTTTTGACCAACAGATGCGGCGAGTGGGCGTAAGAACGTTGCGCGGTGGCGTTATCTTTCTCCCATGGCGCACCGCCCGTCTCCCATTGTTCGAAAAACATCTCCTCGGTCGTAACATACATCATCTCCATGTTGAAGATTCCGCAGTGGGCGAGGAAGGCTTTGAACCGGCCGCGGTGCGTTCCTGCGAGGTGGAAAATAGAGTATCCGCCGTAACTTGCACCGGCAGCGCCGATGTGTTCGGCGTCAGCCCATGGTTCCTTGCTGACCGCGTCGATAGCCGCCAGCAGGTCGCGTTCTTCCTGCTCGCCGTGGTTCTTTGATATTGCGTCGCACCACTCCTGTCCGGAACCTGAGGTGCCTCTACGGGCGGGAGCCACCACCACATAGCCCTGCGAAGCCATCAACATGTAATTCCAGCGGTAACTGAACGAGGGACCGAATACGCCCTGCGGTCCTCCCGTACATATTAATAATAGCGGATATTTCTTCGACGGGTCGAATCTGGGGGGATAAATCACCCAGGTAACCATCTGTTTATTGTCTGTCGTAGTGACGAAACGCTTCTCAACAGTCGGAATATCAAGCTGTTGAAGCAAATCTTTATTAACAAAAGACAACTCCGTAGCCACGCCGTCTGTGGGGTTGATGCTGAAGATTTCCGTCGGTTTGATATGTTGAGTGCGGGTTGCAATGAGACGGTCGCCAGAAGGGATAACATGCTGATAGTCAACATCGCCGTCGGTTATTTTTGTAAATTCGCCGCTTGCGAGGTCGAGTTTATAAATCTGATGAGCCTCCTGCCATGGCGCTGTGAGCCAGAGCGTTTTGCCGTCCGCCGCCCATGCAATCGAAGAGGGGCTGGCGTCGAGCGTTTCAGACACATCTTTGATAGCGCCTGTAGCCATGTCTATAATCATAATACGCTCTTTATCAGCTTCAAAACCCGCGCGGCGCATACTCGTAAACAGCAGTTTGGAACCGTCGGGAGAGAATTGAGGATACTTGTCGTATCCCGGCATGTCGGGCGTCAGGTTCTTAGTTGATTTGTCCGATAGCGAATAAGCGTAAAGGTCTGTATTTGTGGAGAATGCATATTCTTTGCCGGAAGATTTTTTGCAGGTATAAATGATGGTATTGCCGTCGGGACTCCAAGCGATTTCTTCCGTGCCGCCGAACGGTTTGGTGGGTGAATCGTAAGGCTCGTCAGGCATAATATCGGTTGCTTTGCTAAATTTATTTCCCTCAATATCAGCAATATAGATATGATTATAAGAGCCGTCTTTCCATTCGCTCCAGTGGCGATACATCAAGTCGTCATAAACCATAGCGTTAGACTTGTCCAAGTCGTCATAGCGTTCCTGAGCCTTGTATTTTTCCAATTTAACGGATATTACGAGCAGGATTTTCGATTCGTCGGGCGAATAGATAAATCCGTCTATAGACTGCTCAATATCGGAAACTTGCGTTTCTACGCCATTGTCGGGGTCAATATTCCACAATTTACCCTCGCGCAGGAAAGCTATCTTGCCGGATTTGAGCCATGTCAGCGCCCCTTCGGACTTGACGCTGCGGGTCAACTGCCGTTGATTGCCTCCGTCCGCGTCCATGACATAGACGTCCGCATTGCCGCGGTTTTCAGCGATACTGTAGTACTGCACTGTGTATGCAATGCGCTTATTATCAGACGACACGCACACGTTTCCTACCCTTCCGAAAGCCCAAAGAACTTCGGGAGTCAGATGACCATCCTTAACAATCATTTCAGGCCGACCGATTACCGACATATCAGCATCCTTATTATCAGCCTTTTTAGCTTCATTACAAGCTATTGCTGCTACCATAGAAATTACTGCAATTACACGTTTCATAATTCTTTTTCTGATAAAATAAAATGCAAAAATACAAAATTTGATTAGATTTGCAACTTATTTGGTAATATTTTTTTCAAAAAGATGTCAAAATACAAAATTATACTTGCCTCAAATTCGCCTCGTCGCAGGGAATTACTCAAGGGATTGGACGTCGATTTCACGGTGCGCGTTATCCCCGGAATCGACGAATCCTACCCTGTCGGCCTTTCTCCGGCCGAGGTCCCGTGCTACATAGCTCGTCGCAAGGCCGAGGCTTACCTCGCGACTCTAAGTAACAACGAACTCTTGATAACTGCCGATACCGTTGTGATCCTTGACAACGAAATCATAGAAAAGCCTGTCGATCGCGCCGACGCCATAGGGATGTTACGCCGACTGTCCGGACGCAAACACTTAGTAATCACCGCTGTAGTCTTAACGACCACAAACCGTCAAAAGGAATTTTCTGCCGAATCGACAGTCGATTTCACGGAACTCAGAGACGATGAAATCTTCTACTATGTTGATAAATATAAGCCTTTCGACAAGGCCGGGGCTTATGGCATACAGGAATGGATAGGCTATGTCGCCGTTCAAGGCATCGAAGGCTCATTCTATAACGTGATGGGCTTGCCGATACAGCGACTTTATCGTGAAATATTGCGGTTTGATGACGATCCTGTTTCGTTAAAGGCTTAAAGTCAGCCTCTTAGTTACATACTCCGGCAACTCTTCGATATAATGTGTGACTATTATGAGCGTTTTATCCGGACGACGGCAGAATGATTCTATTATAGCGCTAACTAACAGGTAGTTATGGCCGTCGAGGCCGTGCATTGGCTCGTCGAGAATCAGAAGTTCCGGATCCTTAACGAAAGCTCTGGTCAGAAGCACTAAACGCTGTTCACCGTCGGAGAGGCTCATGAAATTCCGGTCGCGCAGGTCACGAATACCGAAAACATTCATCCACCAGTCGCACACGGTGTATTGTTCGGGTTTGGGCTGCACATAAAGCCCCACGCTATCGTATAGCCCGCTCGCGACGATTTTTATGGCAGGAATATTCTCACTATAAGCGCGATGCATCTCAGGACTAACGTAGCCGATTCGCTTTTTGATATCCCAAATACTTTCGCCCGAACCGCGTCGTGAGCCGAAAAGAGAAATATTGCAGGAATATGACTGCGGATTATCGGCGCAAATGAGGCTCAACAGCGTCGATTTGCCCGAACCGTTAGGCCCAAGCAAAGCCCATTTCTCGCCGCGACGGACTGTCCAACTCAATTTATTGAGAATCACACGCTTGCCGTATCTGATCGTAACATCGTGCATTTCAATGACTTTGTCGTTCGCATCCGACGCCAATCCGACATTCGACGATTTAAAAAACGCCGCTCCGTCGATATACTCCGGCGGGTTCAAGACACCGACAACCGGATTTTCGGGAGCCGATTCACGATAATGCTCACGCCTGACCTTAGCGCCGCAAACCATGCCGGCAACAGGTACAACATGCGTGATGAAGTCAGGTATCTCGCTCATTCTTGCCAGGATAAGCACAATCTGCACCTTACCCTTAGCGGCGAGTTCGGCCAACAAACTGCCGAATTGCTCACGCGCTGCAACGTCGAGGCCGATGAAAGGTTTGTCGATTACAAGAAGACGCGGATTGGCGCTTAAGGCCTTGTTTATATGATATTTACGCAGCTCGCCGCTCGACAGTAAAATCAGTGGCGAGGCCTCGTCGCGGTCTTGTGAATTCCATCGTTGCTGCAAGTAATAACCGGTGTCTGCCGCCCCGTAACTGTCGCGGAAGGCGATGAACCGCACATTCTCACAATACGACGCTTCACCCTTCAAAAGAGGATAATGGCCAAGCATCATCCACACAAGCAAACTTTTCCCACCACCGTTAGGACCAACGAAAGCCACATGCTCGCCATCCTCGACGGACAGTGAGACCGGCTCTCGAAATCTAAAGTCCGGATTCCTCGGTACAGCGTTCTCAATCTTTATCATTACAAAACATTTTATAGTGCAAAGTACACATTTTATTTTTTTTCTGCCAAATATTTTCCCGGAAAATTACAAATAAATCTAAATTTACATTATCTTTGGCGCAAAAAATTGATAAAAAGATATGATTCAATCAATGACCGGCTTCGGAAAAGTTACAACCGAACTGCCGGATAAGAGAGTGATAATTGAGGTTAAATCCCTCAACAGCAAGCAGTTTGACTTGTTTGCGCGCATTGTTTCCAACTATCGTGAGAAGGAGATGGACATACGTTTGCTCCTGGCGCAGAAACTTGAGCGGGGTAAGATTGAGTTTACAATCACGACAGAGGCGATAGGCAAGGATGTTTCTGCTAAGATAAACGTCCCTGTAATAGAAAGTTATAAATCGCAAATCGAGGAAATCGCCGCCATGCTCAAGGTTGATGTGCCCGGAGACTGGTTCCTGACGATGCTTCGCCTGCCCGAAGTAATCAAGACAGAGATGCTCGAAACCGACGAAGAGGAATGGGCGACAGTCTTAAAGTCGATTGAGGCGGCTGTCGATAAACTTATTGAGTTTCGCAAGCAAGAAGGGAAGATGCTATACGGCCTTTTCAAACAAAAGATTGCCAACATCGGCGAACTACTGAAACAGGTCGAGCCGTACGAAAAAGAGCGAGTCGAAAAAATTAAGGCTCGTATCTTAGAGAATCTGCAAAAAATCCCTGAAGTGCAGATTGATTCAAACCGCCTTGAGCAGGAAATGATTTACTACATCGAACGTTTAGACATCAACGAAGAAAAGGATCGGCTGACGAACCACCTGAAATACTTCCTCGAGACGCTCGATAGTAGTTATGGACAAGGGAAAAAGCTCGGTTTTATAGCCCAGGAAATCGGCCGTGAGATAAATACGCTTGGCTCGAAGAGCAATCAGGCTGAGATGCAACAGATTGTTGTCCGGATGAAGGACGAATTGGAGCAGATTAAAGAACAGGTACTCAACGTATTATGACGACAGGTATATTTCCGGGTTCTTTCAATCCTGTCCACATTGGGCATTTAGCGTTGGCAAACTGGCTTTGCGAGTTCGGCGACGTTGACGAACTGTGGTTTCTCGTTTCACCTCGCAATCCGCTTAAGGATGAGGCTGAACTGGCGGATGAAAGGATTCGGTACGGTCTGGTCAAGAGGGCTATCGAAGGATACCCGAAATTCCTGGCGAGCGACTTTGAGTTCTCCTTGCCGAGGCCGTCCTATACTATAAACACATTGAGGGCTTTACGCGCAAAATATCCTGAGCGGCAGTTCGCACTAATCGTCGGCGCCGACAATTGGGCAAACTTCCGGCGCTGGAAAGAACATAAGTCTTTGATAGCTGAATTTCCAATAATAATCTATCCGAGAGCAGGTTATGATATAATTATTCCCGAAGAACTCACGACCGTAAGAAAAGTGGACGCTCCACTTCTCGAAATATCATCTACTTTTATAAGAAAAGCATTGAAGGAAGGTAAAGATGTCAGATTTTTTCTTCCTGATTTTGTATATAAATAAATATATTATGGATATAGAAAGAATAAAGAAAGCTATCAGGAACGTGCCCGATTTTCCTATACCGGGGATTCAGTTTAAGGATGTGACCACCTTGTTCAAGGATGCGCAGATTTTGCGGGAATTATCAGACGGGCTGCATGAAATGTATCGTGATAAAGGTATCACGAAAGTGCTTGGCATCGAATCGAGGGGATTTATCATGGGGCCTCTTTTGGCGGAACGACTGCATGCAGGCTTCGTTCCCATACGTAAGTCGGGAAAATTGCCCGCCGAGGTGTATGCGGAAAGATACAACAAGGAGTACGGTACAGACGAGATTCAGGTGCACCGCGACGCCATCAGCGAAGGCGAAATTGTTCTCTTGCATGACGATTTACTCGCTACCGGTGGGACGATGGCCGCATCCGTGAACCTTATCCGCAAGTTCAAGCCGGGAAAGATTTATGTCAATTTCCTGATAGAACTCCTTGAATTAAAAGGCCGTGAAGCGATTGCCGAAGACGTTGAAATTGAAACATTAATAAAATATCCGCGATAGAATTTTATGAAAGAGACAAACAAGAACTCTGCTCTTTTCGTCCTGTGTATGGCGTCGTTTTTGGTGCCGTTCATGGGGTCGGCTATCAATTTGACGCTGCCGGAAATGGCACGTGTTTTTGCGCTTGGGGCAGTGTCGCAGAGTTGGATAGCCGCGTCCTATCTTATCGCGACAGCCATTCTGCAAGCGCCCTTTGCGCGGCTTGCCGACATGTATGGTCGCAAGCGGTTTTTCATCAGCGGCTTGGCTGTGTTCGGCATAACGAACCTGCTGTGCGGTTTCGCACAGTCGGGCGCGTGGATTATCGCTCTGCGGGCGCTGTCGGGCGCGGGTAGCGCTATGATGTTCGGCACGAGCATGGCAATACTCGTCTCGGTCTTTCCGCAGAACGAGCGTGGCAAGGCTATCGGCGTCAATACCTCTGTCGTTTACTTCGCCCTTGCCTCCGGTCCGTTCTTCGGCGGGATGCTCACGCAGCACCTCGGCTGGCACAGCATCTTCTTTCTTGTTGGTATTCTGGGTATTATAGCCGCTACATTCGCCTCTTTCATACTCAAAAAAGAATGGATAGAAGCGCGTGGCGAGCATTTCGACCTCGCCGGAAGCGTAATCTATGCCGCCGGACTGTTCTGCCTCGTCTTCGGTTTCTCCGAACTGCCTGATATATACGCTTATATGCTGATTATAGCCGGGATTGCCGGGATAGTTATCTTTGCAAAATACGAGCTGCGGCAAAAGCAGCCGATGTTTGACGTGCGGATATTTTCCGGTAACAAGACCTTCAGCCTGTCGAGCCTCTCGGCGCTCATCAACTATGCTTGCACCTTCGGCGTGGCGTTCCTGATGAGCCTTTACCTGCAATATGTGCGCGGTTTCGAGCCTCAACAGGCGGGTTTCATACTCATCGCACAGGCGCTTGTACAGTGCGTCGTGTCGTTCTACGGCGGGCGGCTGTCGGACAAATACAACCCCTCGCTGCTTGCCACTTGCGGCATGGCGATGCTTACCGTCGGATTAGTAGCCCTCGTCTTCGTTAGCGCCACCACGCCGCTTGTATGGATAGTACTGCTGCTCGTGCTGTTCGGCTTCGGCTTCGGCCTGTTCTCTTCGCCAAACGCCAATGTGATAATGAGTTCCGTTGACAAACGCTTCTACGGTCAAGCCTCCGCTACTATGGGGACGATGCGTCTCACCGGTCAGGCGTTCAGCATGGGCGTCGCCACGATGGCGCTCTCCTTGTTCGTAGGCAACAAATTGATAACAAGCGATTTGCACGATGATTTTATGCTCAGTTTCCGCGTAACATTCATCATCTTCGCTGTCCTCTGCGCCGCCGGAACCTACACATCCAGTTTCAGGGTGAAGCATCGCTCTTCCTGACTTTATTGTGGAGACAGAAGCCTGTTTTGGCGTTTCAGGACGTATTTACGCCGTTTGAGCATGCT
Source organism: Tannerella sp. (assembly GCA_031271805.1). GTDB lineage: Bacteria > Bacteroidota > Bacteroidia > Bacteroidales > Tannerellaceae > Tannerella. The sequence continues at coordinate 3,394 of JAISUX010000113.1, read as the reverse complement.
TTTGGGATATTTTATTGGGGTTTATCGTATTTTTGCACAGTTTAATCATATATAATTCGTAACGCGATGAAAAAGATAATTGTTTTATTGATGAGTGTAGTGTTGAGCGTCAATTGTTTTGCTCAAGGTGGCTTTGGCGGTAGAGGCGGCGGCGGCTTTGGCGGTGGTGGTATGGGTGGACCTCCGGGTGGAGGGTTCGGAGGCGGCGAACGCAGAGGCGGCCCGCCGAGGGGAATGCAGGCTATAGAGGAAACGCCTGTTATTGAGTCCTTTCCGGAAATTAACGGGCTGACTGAAAAGCAGAAAAAATACGTCGAAAAGATTCTTATTGACGAGCATAAGTCGGTTCGCACGCTAAAACAGCAGAAACGATCGCTGTTCAGAAAGGATGATGATCAGATGCGGCGCGGTAACGATATTGGCATTTTCCTGAACGCGAATATGCCGCCTGCGGATATGCAAGCAAATATGCCGCCCCCCGACTTGGACGCGAACCCGGAAGATATTGTTGATCCGAACATGACCCCGAAGCAGCTGGAAAAAGCCCGTTTGAAAGCCGCTAAAATAGATGATAAAATTAAGAAGAAGATTGAGAAATCGAACGGTAAAATCGCTAAGAAACTGACGTCCGAGCAGTATGAGGCGTTCCTTGCGAAGAGAGGCGAGTTTCGGTTCGGCATAAAACGACCGAATATGCCGCAGCAATACGAAGGCCGAAAGCCGGGAGAACGTACCGGCAGCATAGGCCCACCCGAAAACTGACAGATATACTGCATAGACGTTACTAACGTTACAACTTTCGGCTGAAAAATTTTTTGCCGATTTCTTTAATTTTTGTTCGTTTGTGTGTAATTGAAAATTTTATGCTACCTTTGTATCGGGATATTCTTAGAAAAAGGATATTACGGTATGAGATATGAACAGTTAGATTCTTGACGAATGGAGGATAATGCAAACGACCTTAGGCGCTTATACAAAGCGCATTATGCTTCATTGATGCGCTTCGCCCGCAGATTTGTGCCGGACGAAGATGCAAAGGATGTTGTTCATGATGTGTTCGTCGAAGTATGGCAAAAAGGTACTTTGAGGTGCGACGACGAGACGGCCGAAGCCTATCTGTTTCGCGGCGTTCGGAACAGATGTATTAATTTCCTGAAACATAAGCAAATAGAGAAGTCGGCCATTCAAGATATCGAACTCGAAAACCGTCTGCTGGAACTTGATTATTACGATTCTGCCGAGAAGCGAATCATTGATTATGAGCGGATGCAGGATGTATATCGCCGGATTGATATGTTGCCGAAACGTTGTTGCGAAATTTTTAAACTCGCCTATTTTGAGGACAAAAAAAGTTCCGAAATAGCTGAAATACTCAACCTCTCGAAGCGCACTGTGGAACATCAACTTTACCTCGCCTTGAAAACTTTGCGCGAATTTTTTGCTAAATAAATAAAAAAAACACCAACCGTTTAAGTAAATATTCATACCGAGTTGTATTAACCGTATAAAGCGAATTAAAAAAATGGCATTGACAACGAAAGAGCTTATAGTCAGGTCTTTGCAAAATGCGGCGACCGAAGACGAACGTCGCCGGCTTAACGAATGGCTACGCGAAGACCCTCAACATGTCGCCGAATATAGCGAGATGCACGAAATTATTGACAGCCGTCGCATGGTAACGGAAGCGGAGTTGGAAAGCGGATGGGACGAACTGTCGCGCCGTATCGCAACATTCCGATCAACGCAATCACAAGAGCCGCCGGCAGTCATACGCCGCTTTGTCGCTCCCGAATGGTTACGGTATGCCGCCGCCGTTGCTGCAGGCATAATAGTTACCTTGTCGGTCTGGTTCGCTTTCGCTCGGCAGAAGCCTGATGGGAAAGAAATCATTGTTAAGAACGTCATTTTCAACTATAACGGCATACGGAAAATCGAATTGCCCGACCGTTCGGTCGTTTGGATGAACGGAAGCGGCAAACTCATCTACGCGGATGATTTGGCGGAAACGCAACGTAATGTCGTCCTTGAAGAAGGGAACGCATTCTTTGAAATAGCAAAAGATACCCTTAGACCGTTCACGGTAGAGGTGCAAAATCTTCGTGTGAGAGTGACGGGGACAAGTTTTTTCGTCTGCACGGACGAGGAAAACCATACGAAAATCACGCTTGTCACGGGCGGAGTTGAACTCAACCGTGTGGAACGGGACGGCAGCGTGACGACTTTGCAACGCCTGTCGCCCGGGCAGGAAGCCGACTATGACCGTCTCACCGCTTCAATAACGGTTAATAACGTGGAAACAGATTATTATACGGCATGGAAAGACGGCACATACCGCTTTTCCGACGAGACGCTTGCAAATATCGCGCGTCAGATGGAATATCACTTCGGGATAAAAGTCGAACTCTCCGCATCGCTCAAGGCTAAGCGATTCACCGGTCTCATTTTGCCAGAACATACCGTTAAAGACGTCATGGAAATCATTCGACGTAGCTATCCCATTAAATATCGTCTCACTCAATCAAGCTTGATTATCAGCGAATAACATAATATTTTAACATATAAAGTCTATGAATATTTTTCTAACTAAGGGATTTCTATCCCACAAAATTTTTTTTATGAAAGTAATTGTTTCTCTTTTGATGTTCGGACTGCTTCCGGTTTATGCCGGCAGTTACGCTCAGGAGACACTTTTGACTATGAATGAACGAGGTATTGAACTCGGAAAATTGTTGTCCAAAATCGAGAAAAATACCGATTTTTACTTCTTTTACAGCAATGACGACATTGACAAGAGTATGAAGGTGACCGTAAACGTGAAGAACCAAACTATCACTGCCATCCTTGATCAAATTCTTGAGGGGAGCGATATTTCGTATCATGTTGAGGATAAGGTAATTATCCTTGCCAAACGCGAGACGCTCTTACAACTCCAACAAACCGGCAAGAGAGTCGCCGGTACTGTTATTGACGTAACCGGCGAGCCTGTACCAGGCGCCACTGTTATAGTCAAAGGCGCCTCCACTAACGGGACAGTTACAGATGCCGACGGAGCTTTTTCTCTGACAGTAAGCAGTTTGCCGGCAGTGATACAGGTTAGTTACCTTGGCTATAAATCGCAGGATCTTGAGGTCTATGACGCTTCGAGAGCGCTCAACATTGTGCTTGTCGAGGATACGAAGGCTTTGGAAGAGGTGGTAGTCGTTGGTTACGGTCAACAGAAGAAACTAAGCATAACGGGTGCTGTAGGAAGTATTAAAAGCGATAAAATCAGCCGATTTGCCAACAGCACAACAGCGGCTATGCAGGGCGTTTCTCCCGGTCTGACGATTCTCGACAAGGGCGGCGCGCCGGGGCGGGCTAACACAACGCTCAGGATTCGCGGTATCACTACAAT
>JAISUX010000121.1 GCA_031271805.1 Tannerella sp. | reverse complement strand
ATATTCCTTTGGTAATGGGAATACTCAACGTTACGCCCGATTCGTTTTATGCCGAGAGCAGACAGAAAAACGAAGCGGAGGTGCGTTGTCGTGCAGAGCGGATTGTCGCTGAGGGAGGGAGGATTATCGACCTCGGCGGATTTTCTACACGTCCCGATGCCGAAGAGGTGTCGGAAGAAGTTGAGTGGAAACGCCTCGAGCCGGCGCTGAAAATATTGGCGGACGATTTTCCGCATATTCCTGTTTCGGTGGATACTTTTCGCGCGGAAATCGCCCGTCGTGCGGTCACGGATTACGGCGCCGCCATCATCAACGATATTTCGGGCGGCACGATGGATGATCGGATGTTCGCAACCGTTGCCGAACTCGGCGTCCCTTACATCCTGACACATATTACGGGTACGCCGAAAACCATGCAACAAAACTGTAACTACGACAATATCGTTGAGGACATTTTGATGTATCTCGTTTCCCGCGTAAATATGCTGCATAATATTGGCGTCAACGACGTCATTGTCGATCCCGGTTTCGGTTTCGGTAAAACCCTCGACCAAAACTATGAGCTGATGAGCCGCCTGAACGAGTTGTCCATTCTCGCCAAACAGCCGCTTTTAGTCGGCATCTCGCGTAAAAGCATGATATATAATCTGTTAGGCGTAACGTCGGAGGAAAGTCTTGCCGGAACAATAGCGCTCAATACTTTTGCGCTGTTGAAAGGCGCAGACATACTGCGCGTACATGATGTTCGCGCTGCCGTCGATACTGTCAAAATCGTAAATAAATTAAAGAATTTGAGTTATGTCGATAATTTATGAAATATGCAGGTCCGTATTGGATTTTTTTGATAAATACAGGGTCATCATCGACGCTGCCGACGTCCTGTTGCTAATCGTAATCGTTGCCTACATAATGTATCAGGTGTACAAACTGATGCGGCGGTCGGGCAACATGGCCATATTTAAAGGCATACTGACAATCATCGTCGTCTGGCTGCTCGTCTCGCAGGTATTTAAGATGCGTTTCGTTGGGCCAATCCTTGACAAGGTGGTTAGCGGCAGTTTCATCGTGCTCGTCATCCTGTTCCAAAACGAAATTCGACATTTCCTAATGGCGATAGGATCAAGCGGCGGGTGGCGTAAGTTTTACAAATTTTTCGATCGTAAGAACACAGGCAGCAGTACAAACAGTGTCTATGACCCCGTGGTCAAGGCCTGTGTCAGTATGGCGAAGAGCAACACAGGCGCACTAATCGTCATACAGCAAGAAATGGATCTCGCTCGGCAAATAGAATCCGGGGATGTCTTCAACGCAGACATCTCGGAGCGGCTGATTGAGAACATATTTTTCAAGAACAGCCCGCTTCACGACGGGGCAATGATTATCGTAGATAAGAAAATCGTTGCCGCCGGCTGCACCCTGCCTATTGCACATAATGCCCCTATTCCCAAAGAGTTAGGTTTGAGGCATCGCTCCGGTCTCGGTATGTCGATGGAAACCGACGCTCTTGTGATAATTGTTTCCGAGGAACGCGGCTCAATAACAGTGGCGCATAACAGCAAGTTGAACCTCGACATTTCATCTACCGATTTAGAGGAGATTCTTTCGGGGAAACGCAACGTTTGATATTTTTAACAACATAAAATTATAAACATGAATTTGATAGAAGACATCATTTCACGCGCTAAAGCTAACAAACAGCGCATCGTCCTTCCCGAAGGAACGGAAGAGAGAACACTTAGGGCAGCAGACCGTCTCGCTGCCGACCGCGTAGCCGACATCATTCTGCTTGGTAATACACAGAAAATAAATGAATTAGCGGTATCTTACGGGTTGAATAACATCGGTTTGACAACGATTGTCGATCCTGTTGACCATCCGAAAAAGCAAGTCTATGCCGACTTGTTGTACAAACTGCGTCAATCCAAAGGAATGACCCCTGAAAAGGCTGCATCCTTAGTTGAAGATCCGCTCTACCTCGGTTGCCTGATGATTAAGGCGGGCGATGCCGACGGCGAAATTGCAGGTGCACAAAACACTACAGGCAATGTCCTTAGGCCGGCGTTGCAAATCATCAAGACTACGCCTGGAATAAGCTGTGTTTCAGGCGCATTCCTCATCTTTATGAAGGATAAAAGCTATGGTGAAGACGGCGTTTTGGTCTTCGCCGATTGTGCTGTGATGCCCAACCCGACGGCGGCCGAACTGGCGCAGATAGCGCTTTCGACTGCCCATACCGCCCGCGCCCTTGTTGGTGTCGAGCCTCGCGTTGCGATGTTGAGTTTCTCGACTAAGGGTAGCGCCCAACATGAGATGGTAGATAAAGTAGTCGAGGCCACCCGTCTTGCCAGAGAAGCTGCGCCCGACCTGCAAATCGACGGAGAATTGCAAGCTGACGCCGCATTGGTCGAAAAAGTAGCCAAGCAAAAAGCCCCCGGCAGCACAGTCGCAGGCCATGCCAATGTGCTTGTGTTCCCGTCTTTGGAAGTCGGCAATATAAGTTATAAACTCGTTCAGCGCCTTGCCGGAGCCGAAGCTGTCGGCCCTATCCTGCAAGGTATGGCCGCTCCGGTCAACGACCTGTCGCGCGGCTGCTCCGTGGATGACGTTTACAAAATGGTCGCCATCGCCGCCAACCAGTCCATAGCCCTCAAAAAAACAGAAAATAACTCATAAATAATTAAAAATGAAGACATTAGTTTTAAACTGCGGAAGCAGTTCTATCAAGTATAAACTGTTCGACATGGCCAACGAAACGGTCTTGGCGCAAGGCGGTATCGAGCGAATCGGTATCGACGGTTCTTTCCTCAAACTGACCGATAAAGACGGCGAAAAAGTAACAATCGAAAAGGATATCCCGGATCATGTTGATGGCATATCGTTCATACTCAAGATATTAACCGATGAGAAATATGGTTGCATCAAGAATTTCAATGAAATCGCCGCCGTAGGTCATCGTGTAGTTCACGGTGGCGAGAAGTTTGCGTCGAGCGTGATTATTACCGATGAGGTGATAGACAAAATCGTCGAATGTATCGACTTCGCCCCTCTGCATAATCCTGCTAATCTCAAGGGAATCAGCGCAATAAAGAAAGTGTTGCCCACGACGCCGCAAGTCGCAGTTTTCGACACAGCCTTCCATCAAAGCATCCCTGACTACGCCTATTTTTACGCCCTTCCTTATGAGATTTACTCGAAATACGGCGTCCGTCGCTACGGATTTCACGGCACGAGCCACCGCTATGTCTCGCGACGCGCCTGCGAGATACTCGGCGTCGCATACGAAGGCCAACGCATCATAACGGCTCATATCGGAAACGGAGGTTCCATAACCGCGATTAAGAACGGCAAGTCGGTTGACACCTCGATGGGAATGACCCCTACCGAAGGCCTGATAATGGGAACTCGTTGCGGCGACATCGACGCAGGTGCCATTCCCTATATCATGAAGAAAGAAAATCTTGATGCCGATGGCCTTGCGGAACTGTTCAATAAACGTAGCGGCGTTGCGGGCTTCACCGAAATGTCGTCAGATATGCGCGACATCGAGAAAGCCATGCTCGAAGGCAATCCTCGCGCCGTCCAAATCATCAACATGTATAACTACCGCATAAAGAAGTACATAGGCGCTTATGCGGCGGCTATCGGCGGCTTAGATATCCTTGTTTTCACTGGTGGAGTGGGGGAGAATCAATGGACTGCTCGCGAAGCGATATGCAAGGATATGGAATACCTCGGCCTCGTCTTTGACGTTGAAAAGAATCGCAACGAACGTGGCCGGACGGCAATCATCAGTAAGCCCGAAAGTAAAGTCACGGTGATGGTCGTCCCAACCGACGAAGAATACATGATTGCTTCCGATACTCAGAAGATTCTTGGGATATAGTTTTGTAATTAACATTAATTAACTTATTTTCTTCAAGATTTCTTGCAAACATAAAAAAATATTCTTACATTTGGCGGTTGAATGGACTGAAAAAACTATGGAAAAAAAATGTGACATTCTACCGGTGCGAATTTTTCGCTTTTATTACGATGGTTTCAGGTCTATGGACGTGGGTCGTACACTTTGGCTGTTGATATTGGTAAAATTGTTTATCATGTTCATAGTGCTGAAAATATTCTTTTTCCCCCGTTACCTCAACCGATTCGATACGGAAGAGGAAAGAGGGGACTATGTTTCTAATGAATTAATAGACAGAGCAATAAATCCTTAAATTATTTTTTTATGATTGCAAATTTAGATTCTTCTTTAGTAGATTGGTCGCGTGCGCAGTTTGCAATGACGGCCATTTATCATTGGCTTTTCGTGCCCCTGACCCTTGGGCTTGGGTTGATAATGTCTGTAATGGAAACGTGCTATTACAAGACCGGGAAAGCGTTCTGGAAGGAAACGGCAAAGTTCTGGCAGAAACTGTTCGGAATAAATTTCGCCGTCGGTGTAGCAACCGGTTTGATTCTGGAATTTGAGTTTGGGACTAACTGGTCGAACTACAGTTGGTTCGTAGGGGATATCTTCGGAGCGCCGCTCGCTATAGAGGGTATCCTGGCCTTCTTCATGGAAGCCACGTTCATAGCGGTCATGTTCTTCGGATGGGAAAAGGTGAGTAAATGCGCCCACCTGACTTCGACATGGCTGACTTGGCTTGGGGCATCTATCTCGGCTATCTGGATTCTCGTTGCCAACGCCTGGATGCAATATCCGGCGGGCATGTCGTTCAATCCGGAGACCGTACGTAATGAAATGGTTGATTTTGCTGCCGTAGCGCTTTCGCCCTTCGCGATCAACAAGTTCTTCCATACTATGCTTTCGGGGCTGATGCTCGGCGGTTCGTTCGTCGTGGGCGTCAGCGCTTGGTATCTGCTTAAGGGTAAGAACAAAAAGTTCGCCCTGTCGAGCATGAAAATCGGCGCCCTCACAGGCTTGCTTTCGGCCTTGCTGCTTGTTGTTACGGGCGACACTTCGTCGAAGAACGTCGCTAAGTACCAACCTATGAAACTCGCTGCTATGGAAGGCCTTCAAAACGGAGGCAACGGTGTCGAACTCATAGGCATAGGCGTATTAAAACCTTGGCAAGCTAATGTCGCTAACGACGATGCTTTCTACTTCAAAATCGCTTTTCCGAAGATGCTCTCGTGGCTTGCAACAGGCAATACCGACGCTTTTGTTCCCGGCATCAATGACCTGATTCGAGGAGGCTATACTACCGACAAAGGCGCAGCGCCCTCGGTTCAAGAAAAAATCTCCCGCGGTAAGGCGGCAATCAAGGCTTTGGGCGAATTTCGCGCCGCCGAAAAAGGCAGTCCCGCTGCTGCAACGGCACGTGCAGCAATGGAAAAAGATTTCGAATACTTCGGATACGGCTACCTCAACAACCCCGAAGACATCGTTCCACCCGTACAGCTGACCTTCTATTCGTTCCATATCATGGTTATCCTTGGCTTTTACTTCATCCTGCTCTTTATCGTGCTTGCATGGTTCGGCTGGAAGAAGAAAATTGAGAATCTGCGCTGGTTACAATGGGTAGCGCTGTGGTCAATACCGCTCGCTTACATCGCCGGCCAAGCAGGCTGGATAGTAGCCGAAGTCGGCCGCCAACCATGGGCTATCCAAGACATTTTGCCCGTCACGGCAGCAATATCGAAACTGCCATCGGCATCCGTAGTGCTCACTTTCTTCCTTTTCCTCGCACTGTTCACAATACTTCTTATCGCCGAAGTGAAAATTATGACCAATGCCATCAAGAAAGGCCCGGACACGGAAGTCGATAAATGATATTAACTATTAAACTATTAAGATTATGGACAATTATATTTTTTTACAGAACTATTGGTGGTTTTTAATATCACTGTTGGGCGGGCTGTTGGTAATGTTGCTGTTTGTCCAGGGGGGGCAGTCGCTTATCTTCCAACTTGGCAAAAACGAGACCGAACAACGTATGCTTGTAAACTCGACCGGCCGGAAATGGGAATTTACTTTCACGACGCTCGTGACCTTTGGCGGCGCCTTCTTTGCCTCTTTCCCGCTGTTCTACTCGACAAGTTTTGGCGGCGCCTACTGGGTATGGCTGCTAATCCTGCTATGCTTCGTACTGCAAGCCGTTTCATACGAGTTCCAATCGAAAAAAGGCAACTTGCTCGGCAAGAAGACATATCGGATATTCCTTATTATCAACGGGATACTTGGTCCGGTGTTGCTCGGCGCGGCTGTAGGCACGCTTTTCAATGGCGCTGAGTTTGTAGTTAACAAAGCCCAACTTGCCGATTTCGGTAATCCCGTCATTTCGTCCTGGACTAATCCTGCGCACGGCCTCGAAGCAGCTCTTGTGCCCTCGAACCTGTTACTCGGATTAGCGGTATTTATGCTGTCGCGCGTACTTGCAATCCTTTATTTCATTAACAACATCGACGACGCTGACATCATAACACGCGCCCGCAAACGGTTACCTCTCGAAACAGGGCTGTTCCTCGTTTTCTTCCTGACATTCTTGGTAATGTTGCTATTTGCCGACGGACACGCCTACGATCCGGTTAAAGACACGATTTTTGTTGAGCCATACAAGTATTTGCACAACTTCCTACAGATGCCGTACGTTACGGCAATACTGCTCATAGGCGTTGTGCTTGTGTTGTTCGGTATCGGCAAGGCGATCTTCGCCAAGTCGTTTAAGAGCAGTATCTGGTTTGCCGGAGCGGGGACTGTGCTGACCGTCCTTGCCCTGCTTCTCTCGGCCGGATGGAATAATACCGCCTACTATCCTTCGCTGTCGAACATGCAGAGTTCGCTGACTATCGCGAACAGCTGTTCAAGCCACTTCACTCTCAAAGTAATGACCTATGTCTCGTTTTTCATTCCTTTTGTCCTCGCATACATATTCTTTGCATGGCGCTCAATTGACTTGCGAGGAATAACCAAGAAAGAAATCGAAGACAGCGGGCACGTATATTAACAGTTTTTTGCTATGGGGAGGTTGTGATCTCATGACTTTCCCATAGTTTTTGTTGTTTTATGCCACATTATCCCAGATAATCTTTCAACGCTTCTACATACTCTTTGAAAGCATCGACGCCCGCTGCGGTAATCTTGCAGAGCGTTCGGGGCATTTTGCCGCGGAATGTCTTCTCAATAACGATGTAGCCTGCCTCGCTCAGCCTGTCCAGCTGCACGCTAAGGTTGCCCGACGTGGCGCCTGTCTCGTTTTTGAGCCATACGAAGTCGGCTTCCTCGACGCTGACTAAAAGCGACATAACAGCCAGCCGCAACTGGGAATGAAGCAACGGGTTCAGTTCCTTAAACATTGCCGTCCGATTTTCTGTTCAATAATACTCCCGGCGCGACGAAACCAAGCAACATACAGACTGCCAGCACGATAAACTGGAAATAGCTTTTGACTTCGATGTTGAAGACAGCGATGAGAGCCCAGCAGGCAAATCCTGTCCAGAACACGATAGCGCCGAAGATAAACGGTTTGAAACGACAGGCTTTCGCCGTTACAAACGTGCATAATCCGCACATTAGCAGCACGAAAGGCGTG
>JAISUX010000105.1 GCA_031271805.1 Tannerella sp. | reverse complement strand
GCTCTTGTGTCATTTAATTATTTTTTATCACTCTCCAGTAGCCGTTTCGTTTGGCGCCTTTGCGTTCTAAAATGCCTTTTGCTTTGAGTTTTGAAAGATTTACTCTTATTTTTCGTTCGCGATGTAAACAAAATTGCTGATTTTCTCAAAATCCAAATCGTCCAGCGTTGCCCGCCTGTTAATCGAAATATCGAACGGTGAAGTGCGCAATTATTTCAGTTTCTTTGAATGCTCTTGCTATCAATTTGTTGCGCGATTGAGAATAATATTTGCCAGAAAGCAAATCATTAATTGCTATTCCGCCAAAAAGTTTCCCGGGATTATAAAACTCAATACTGTTGTCAAAAATTTTAATGATATTTACCGAACTGTCACGATAATCACGATGAACGGCATTAACAACTACTTCTCGAATTGCATCTAACTGATAATCAAAACGCTCAATTCGCTGCGGTTCGCCGGCAATAAATTTTTATCGGGTTATTATTCAATACCCGTCCTTGTCGGGACATTCGCGGCTAATAATGCTTTGCATTATCATTTTCTTAAACTGCCAAGTTACACAGTCTCTTGTAATACCAAGTGCATCAGCAATGATCTGTTTTAAAATATCCTTATCTATCGTGCTTTTTTCGTTTTTTGCTTATCCTAAAAACGCCCCCGCGTGCATTGCAGTGATTTCGCCAAACGATTTTACCTGATTGTCGTTTGATAGAACAAAACAATGTTTCAGCGGTTTATTCAGGATTTCCTGCAAGCCGAAAAAGTTTTTTGCATCGCTACGGTTAACGTTTTCGGTCTGTTTTATTTCGATTGCAATAAAACCGTCTTCACTTTCGAGCAACAAGTCTATTTCACGTCCATCTTGCGTTCGCAAATGATATGGGAATAATGGCAATTCATTGCATTTTAGCTGTTTATAAATTTCAGATACAATCGCGCTTTCATATTCGTTTCCGTTCAACATCCCTCGTTTCTGCAAAATTGCTCTTAATACGCCAATATCCAAAACGTGGATTTTAGGCGCTTTGACTAATTTTTTCAACGGATTGGAAAACCATGCCGGCAGCGAAATGCTTTGATAACTGATATTCATATACTGCAAATATCGTTGCACGGTCGGCACAGTAATGCCTGTTTCCTTGGCTATGGACGATAGATTTACCAACGTAGCAGTTGTATTAGCCAAATAGCGTTGCAGTTTGATGAAAGGATTAAGGTCGCGAAACGACGCCAAATCGCGAATATCGCGTTCCAAAAATGTTTTGACATAATTTTCGAGCCATTCAAAACGCTCATTATCATTTAATTCATTGTTCGTTAATGCGGGATAACCGCCGAACTGCAAATAAAAATCATACGCATATCTTATTTGAGCAAAACGGTTATCTAACACAAACGAAGGCGATAGCATTTCGATAGTTTTTTTATTCCGTACGAAATCCACAAAAAATGATGGTTCAACAATATCTTCAAAACTGTTGGTTCGCATTTCAGGTAGAGTAAGTGGATATGTTTCTCGAATTACGCACCTTCCTGCCAAACTTTCGCGCACTTTTTGCAAAAGCAGGAACTGGCTTGAACCAAGCAACACATAACGCGGTTCAGGATACATGTCATATACTGCTTTCACACTATTAATCAGTTGAGGCTCAATTTGTACTTCGTCCAAAATTGCCAAGGGCTGATTATAGTACCATTGCGCGGCGCTTAAATTTTTCAATTGACTTCTAACAATGACATCGTCTATATTAAAATAGCGATAATCAGGGAAACAGTTTTTTGCAATCGTAGTTTTCCCTGTCTGTCTTGCACCTGTAAGCACTATTATTCTGCCGAGCGGGCTATCGCTCTTTTGATTAATCCATTCAATATCAATTCTTTGTTTCATAAATTTATTATCTTTATAATTGCAAAGATAAGGATTTGTTTTAAATATTGCGCCATTATTTAATCTTTTATTTTAAATTTTCCGTCATTATCTATTTTGGTTTATTTGTTTTAGATAATTTGCAATAGATAAATGCTTGCTTTACATTCATCTATCTGTATATTTTATTAATGGAGTTACATTTATCAATATTATCGGTTCTCAAACAGGTTTTATTTTGAGTCTTTTGTTTTATATTCCGTTATCTCCCGTTTCTCGTCGTCAATTGCCAGACCAAGGCAAATCGGGTTTTGATACGGCTTGTCGTAGTTTTTTTCAAAAATCTGATTGTAGGCTTCTTCGGCTTTTGCGGCGGGGCTTTCGCCTTTGTAGGCTACTTTCAGTTCAATAATCCAAATTTGCCCTTTATGTTTCAAAACCAAATCGGCGCGACCGCGATTGGTGTGCATTTCTGCCTGAACAACCAAGCCGCATCCCCGCAAAAATGCCAAAATACTTGAGCGATAGAGCCATTCCTGAACCGGAAATGTAAAACCTTGAATTTCCACTTTTTGCTCCAATGCTTTGGAATAATCGTCGTAAGGGATGCTTGCCAAAAGCATGTTGAAATCCTTGATAAGCCCCTTAATATTCACATTATCAAGATGAATACAGACCAAAGTTGTCAGGTCATCGTACTTAGCCTGCAAAAACTTTCGAGAAAGCAGCCGTGACATAGTATTTAGCACCTCCTTATTCGGATAATCCAAATTGAAATCACTCGTATTACCTTCGCGTAAGGTCAGGAATCCATTTTGATACAGAAAACCTTCAGGTGGAGCAGAATCTAATTCGCCCGGATTGCGAATGAAATCACGCGTAACAGGTATATTGCGAAACTGTTCTACCGTCAAGTCTTTATTCTTAAGGTATCTAGACATCATATTCGTAGTGCCTGAATCAAACCAGTAATTATCAAAACTCTGTTCTTCAAAAAATTGCAGTGTCGAATATGGATTATAAAGTTTGACTTTCCCATTGAACGAGAAGCCGTCGTAAAAGTCTTCCATTTTATCGACTAACTCGTCTTTTGTAATGTTCATTTTCTCGGCCGTCGCTTCAAGATGTTCGGGAAAATACGCCAGCAGTTCATCGCGGGTTATGCCGCACATTGCTGCATAGTCATCGCGGAGTGAAATATCGGTCAGGTTGTTGAGTTTTGAGAAGACGCCCATCTTGGCAAATTTTGAAATGCCGGTCAGGAACACAAAGTGCGTGTATTCGTCATTTGCTTTGACACGAACATAAAAATTCGCTAAGGTTTCGCGCACTTTATTAGCCATTTCAGTGTCGTCAATAAAATCAATGTATGGCTTGTCATATTCGTCAATCAGTATTACTACTTTCTCCTGATATTTTTTAAACGTTTTTTTAATTAAATCACCGAACAAATCGGCTGGCAATGATGACTCTACAAGTTGAACGTCCAAGGTATCCGCAACATCTTTTACTCTCAAACACATGGATTCTTTCAGCGCTGCAATGCCTGAATCAGTGGTTACTTCGTTCATACTCAGTCTTATAACCGGTCGCGGACGAAATTCCGATCTGTTCAGCCACTGCTCAGCGTAAAGTCCTTTGAACAGATCCTTTCTGCCCAGAAACAATGCTTCTAATGTTGTGATTGACAACGACTTGCCAAAACGACGAGGACGGGCATAGAAATACATTTTCCCGCATTCTATCAGGTTGATAAGCATCGGAGTTTTATCCACATAGAGATAATTTTCTTCGATGATTTCTGAAAATGTCTGTATGCCTGTCGGCAATTTTTTCAATCGCTGTGCCATATTATTATTTAAATTCCTTCGCAAAGTTACGAAATATTATTGAATTAGAACTCATCGACGACAATAATTTTGTTCACCCCTGTCAGCAATAAACCATTATGTTGTTGATATAATTTATTGAAATTTCTCTTGTTTATTCTGTTTACAATTATGTGTGGTAGTATTCTTTTAATTAATCTTTTAATATACCAAATTGTACAATCTTTTATATAAATAATCCAGAAAGACACAGTCTTATCAATGTCCCATATATGTGCATCTTCTCGCCAAACTAATGGAGCATAACATGAAATGCCATTTTCATTTCGGTCAAAAGAAGATACTATTTCCGGTATATATAAAAAATGAACATTACTCTTATAAGCATTATAAAAGAAATTATAATCACCGCTGCTTTTAAAATACAAGTTAAATTTGTTCTGTTTCATATATTCAAGTCTTACAAATGCGGATTGATGCGAAAAAACCATTCGTTTATCAAGCATACAGAGAGGTAAGGATTTGAATGCTATTTTGCCAAATTGCGAATCAATTACTGTATCGCCATATATTATATCAATATTCGAATTTATTTCTCTTGTCCCAAATATATTCATTAATACTTCATTGCTAAAGAAACGGTCACCACAATTCATGAAATTAATCCATTTTCCGGTAGCCAGATCAATCCCTTTGTTCATAGCATCGTAAATGCCATTATCCGACTCGCTAAGCCAACGAAAAGTCACATTTGGAAACTCGCCTTTTTCAACTTTTGAATCGTAATTATTAATTATATCTAATGTTCCATCCGTACTCGTCCCATCTATGAGGATATACTCAAGGTTCGGATATGACTGATTGAGTACACTAAGAATAGTTTGCTCAATTGTTGTAGAGCAATTACGTACAACGGTTATTACTGTTATTAAAGATTTCATTTACAAAAGCAAAGAAATGTTTCTTATCTTTATATTTTATTATTATAAAATCCAATCATATTATAGACAGTTGCTTTAAGATATTCTTTACGTGGCATTAAATAAGAATAACCAACAGAGCCTGATGTGCCATCCAAATCAGGATATCTACCAAACGATTTGATTGGATATTTTTTTAATGCTTCATAAAATGCATGTTCAAGACAGTATCCTTCCGGGTCATTCACTTGGAAATACACGTTTAAAAGAACATTATAGTAAAATTTCGTATTCACTTTGTAAATAATGGTTTGAACAAAATTTTTTTTTGAATGTGGAGGGCCAAAGAGAAAAGCAGTTTCGTTTTTTGTAGTCTCTATACACTTGTCCATATTTTTAACCAATACACGACCTGTCAATTTTATAAAACACAAACTTGAATTTAGAATCTCACTGTTTTCAATGGCATATTTAACAATCTCTCCTTCTCCGTATCCTTTGCCTTTTCTTTGAATATTTTTATAATCTCCTGTAAATCTGATTATTTCTAAAGTTTTTCCTCTTTTGTATGCCTTACTTACTAATTCCGAATAATCATATTCGAAATTTGTATTCTCACAAAATATAATATGATTAATGTTATTATATTTTACAATAGCATATTCTATGCTATCAATATATTGATTCAAACGTACTTGTGTATCAACCAATACTGTCTGAAAGACATTATACTTCTCTATCGCAATTGAACCTGTTAACAACAATGGAATTGGATTTTTCATATCATCAGAAGGTTTCATTTAATAAATATTGCGCCCATTGTAAATCTGCGTTTGTCAAATATAATATCAAATGGATTGATATATTTCCGATATATGTATTTTGCAAATGGTATTGATTTAATAATATTGCGCAGTTTTGATTGTGAGTTTTCAATTACTTGAATTCGTCCATCTTTAAATATCCTATGTTGATTATAATCTATTGGTGATATGAATCTTCCCATTACATCAGTGTTATATTTACTGAAGTTCGTAAAATACAATGCGGCTCCTATTTGATCCGCTATATATTGCATTGATTGTTCGCTGAACCACCACAAATGAACCGGTGGCAAATCAGATTGCCATATTACATCATTAGGGAAAATGGTTTTGTTTTCAGTTGTAACTATTATTTTTCCACCCTTTTTCAGCATGAATGAAAGGGCACGCATCCATTTTACAGGGTCTTCTACATGTTCTATTACTTGAGTTAGTATTATCCTGTCATATTCTTCTTTGTGCTCTGATGAATATGAAAAAACATCCGTACATATATAATATTCTCCAAAATTATTTATCGCTTCTTCAATTGCACCGTGCGAGATATCCAAGCCTAAAATATTGAACCCCTCTTCATGGATAGAATATGTAAGGTATCCCATTCCGCAGCCTACTTCCAAGATTTTTAATTTATCTTTGTTTTTTGAATCATATTTGAGAGCATCATTAATAGCCCAATATGCTTCTTCACAATCCGAAAGATATTTCAATGGATGTTTAATGCTTTTTACGACATTTTTGTACTTGTAATATCTGTCATATCCGGGTACTATATCCGCATGTTGATAGATAAATTCGTATAATTGAGCAGTTTCAACACGCGGATATGAAAACTGTGTATTACAAAAAGAGCAATTACATATTGAGAATCTATCTGGTTCCTTATATCCGGGATAATTTTGTTCTACTATTTGTGCTTTATTACCACACAACAGACATTCGATTGTCCCCATTATTTTAATGATTTATAGGCTTCATACGGCCATTTCCAATTATTATAAACAATACTTGCCATTCCTTGTGCTGTTATCAAACTCCATACCCCTATATTAGTAAAAGACAATAAGCTCAATAATAGAATCAAAGTTCCAATTCCTCCTAAAATTGATGCCATAAAAAACGGCACTTCATTTTTTGATAGCAATATTCCGCCCGCAATAGAATGATTGGTTTCCAATAAAGCCACTATTAATGCTAATAGAACCATCTCTTTCGGCAATAATGGAGTCTTACTTTTTATTACTTCTAATAGCCAATCGCCCAAGAAGATAACTCCAATACCTAATACGGCAAAAGTCATAAACATCATTGTAATACTGCGAAAATACAATCGTCTAATGCCTTGCTTGTCATTTTGAACTCTTAACTGCACAATACGTGGCTGATAAGTAGAGAAATATACCATTGAAATAGAAGTAATGATAGCAATAATCTGTATGGTTATTCCATAAGAAGCAATGAATTCCAATGATAAATATAATGCGCCAATAATAACAGCGGAACGATTAACAAGAAAACCGCCAAGACTTGTTAGCCCCAACTTAACGGCATTTGGCAGGATAGGTTTGATAAATTCCTTTCGAGCTTTTGGTTGGTATTGGTTAAGATGGTATCTAAATTGTGATGTATAGATAGTTTGGCGAGATAGGATTCGTTTTATAAGTACCTGTAAGGCTTGTGCACTGACTATGGCTATCAGGTTGAAGTGAAGCATTATTAGTACGGCAGCAACTGTTAGATACAAGATATAGGCAACTATGTCTATCTGTTTAATCCGTTTTATCATACCCATACCTTGCATCAGGGCATCGTAATAGTATGTATAAAGCGAATATGTGTTGACCGTACAAAGAATAAACCACGCGATATAGATTTCGGTATGATTTCCCGTATATGTTTTTAATATCGTGTGAATATAATATGTACCTACCGTTGTCAATACTAGTAAGAGTATCAGCGACATGCGTGAATAGAACCATCGCATGGCATTAATTAATCCCTTCAACAGCCCGTAATCAATCTTTGCATCGATATTATCAATCACTTGAACTCCTTTCTCTTTTAGTTCCTTGACACCACTTATCACGTATGATACATTACGCGAAAAAGACGGATTAAAGCCAAAATCAAGAAGCGAAGTCAGTGCAATGATGGTAGAAAAAATAGTCCATATAGCAACTGTTTCTTGAGGGAATGCTCGAAGAATGAACGGCAGAAGAATAACTCCCACCCCTATCCTTAAAAACGTCGCCGCATAGTTCCAAAGCACGTCTTTTCGTCCAATGTCAATAGTTAACATGGTATCAATTAAGATTTATAATGAGAAACATGATTTTTCATTTGCGACCCTGAGTACGGTATTGTACGCTATATTTCGTTTTACGGACATCTTATAAATTCTCCCAATACCATTTTACGGCTTCTTTTAGGCCGGATTTCATTGAGTATTGCGGGTTGTAATGGAGCAGTTTTCGGGCTTTTTCGATGCTTGCGAGGGAATGGGGGATGTCTCCCTGGCGGTTTGCGCCGTGAAGCGGCTCTATCTCTGCGATCTTGCTGTCGTATTCCGACAGGTATTCTTTGAGATAGGCTACCAACTGATTCAATGTTGTGCGCTCGCCGAAGGCGGTGTTGTAAACCTGATTTACGGCTTCCGGATCGTCGGTTGAGAGCGCTAACATATTCATCTGTAGGACGTTATCTATATAGGTGAAATCGCGCGAATACTCTCCGTCGCCGTTGATAACCGGTTGTTCGTGGTTGATTAACTTCTTGACAAACAGAGGGATAACTGCCGCATAAGCGCCATTGGGGTCTTGACGTCGGCCGAAGACGTTGAAGTAACGCAGGCCGATGGTTTCCATGCCGTAGGTTTGTGCGAAGACGTCGGCATAGAGTTCGTTCACATACTTGGTTATTGCGTAAGGCGAGAGCGGTTTGCCGATCACATTTTCCGTTTTCGGTAAGGCCTTGCTGTCGCCGTAGGTCGAGCTGCTGGCCGCATATATAAAGCGTTTTATTTTGGCATCGCGGGCGGCAATCAGCATATTCAGGAAACCGGAGATATTCACCTCGTTGGTTGTAGCCGGGTCTTTGATAGAGCGGGGGACAGAGCCGAGTGCGGCTTCGTGGAGGACAAAATCCATCCCTTCAACTGCATGACGGCATGTCGGGAGATCACGAATATCACCTTCTATGAGCATGAAGTTGGGATCGGACAGGAAAGGCTGAATATTCTCGCGCTTTCCGGTCGAGAAGTTATCGAGGCAACGGACTATGTTACCTTGTGCAAGCAGAATTTCGCAGAGATTGGATCCTATAAAACCTGCGCCGCCGGTGACAAGAACCGACGAGGTTTGTTGAGTTTGAGGATTGATTACCGAATGATTCAATTATTTGAATGTTAATGGTTTATTGATTGACGACGTTTTTTTTTCTCTTTATTAATATATAATAATTGATGGCTGCCCATAATATAAAATCTATTAATAGAATTATTGCGCCGTTAAGATATTTCATTATAATAAAATTGAACAGGCAAATAGCGCCGTTGAGCAGCAGCAAAAGCATTAATGAGACCGATTTGCTGAGGCCTAAATTGAGTAGCTTGTGGTGGATATGATTATTATCGGCAACGAACAGGTTTTTCTTACTCACTAAGCGGATAAAGATAACGTTCGTTATGTCAAGTATCGGGATGATGATAGGCGAGAATGCTATAACAACGATGTTGTTGAACGGTTCGAAGTTCGACGGGATGTGTCGGCAATAGCGTATAGCCAGGAAAGCGAGGATCAGTCCGAGCGTCAGGCTTCCCGAATCGCCCATAAAGAGTTTGTTATGGCGTTTGGCATTGCCGAAGACGTTATAACAGAAGAACGGGATAAGTACTCCTATAGTGCTGAATGCTAGCATGGTATAAAACCATAAGTCATGAAACATGAACAGGGTGCCGTAAACGCACAGGGCGAAGATGCTCAGGCCGGATGCGAGGCCGTCCATGCCGTCGATAAAGTTGATGGAATTTATGATGAAGATTATTATAAATACTGTTAGCGGGATGCCGACGAAAGGCGAAATAGTCCATATACCGAGGAATCCGTATAGATTATTGATGAACAGGCCGGAAAAGACAATAATGACGGACGATATTACCTGCAAATAGAATTTGTAATAGTGGCGAAGTCCTACGAGGTCGTCTTTGATGCCTCCGATGTAGAGCAGCAAGAGCGCGCATATTAGCAGGTAAAATTCGGAATTGTTGAAATACAGGTCGCCGAGGTTAAAGTCGGTGTTCATGTAGTATATTCCGAGGACAAACGTTATAGACACGAGAATACAAGGTATGAACGACACCCCGCCGATTCGGGGGACGTTACCGGCGTGAATCTTACGATCGTTCACTGTGTCGAATAAAGAATGTTTAACAGCAATGAACAATATCTTCGGGATGATTAGCAGAGCCAAGAACAACGAAGAAAAAAACGACAAAAATACGCATAAATAGCTCATATTCAGGTGTTTATAAAAATAATTGTAGCATACCAAAACACGTCAGTCACATATAGTTCACCCATTTGCAATTGACGATTATGTTCGAGTTTCGGGCGGCAAAGTTAGTGTTTTTTATCCAATATGCAAAAAAAACCGTGAAAAAAAACTATTCTTCTTGTGAAATCCGCTACAAAATATTACTTTTGCCGACCGAAAATTATATATTTTATGCCAATTATATCATCAAGGGGACTCAGCATGCCTGAATCGCCGATAAGAAAATTAGTGCCGTTGGCCAACAAAGCCAAGGCGAAGGGGATAAAGGTTTATCATCTCAACATTGGGCAGCCGGATTTGCCGACGCCTGAGATTGGGATTGACGCTGTGCGCAAGGTAGATCGTAAGGTGCTTGAGTACGGACCGAGCGAGGGTTTGCGGAGCTTCCGCGAGAAGTTAGTCGCTTACTATCGTCGTTTCAAAATCATGGTTGATGTCGATGATATCATGATTACGACCGGCGGTTCGGAGGCGGTGAACTTTTCGTTCATGGCTTGCCTTGATCCGGGCGATGAGATTATCATTCCCGAACCTGCTTATGCCAATTATATGGCCTTTGCCATTTCGTGCGGTGCGGTTATCAGGACGATACCGTCGTCGATCGACAATGGTTTCACGATGCCTGGCTTCGACGAGTTTGAGAAGTTGATTACACCCCACACAAAGGCGGTGATGATTTGTAATCCTAACAACCCGACGGGCTATCTTTATACTCAAGAGGAGATGAACCGCTTGCGTGATTTGGTGAAGAAATACGACCTGTTCCTGTTTTCGGATGAGGTTTATCGTGAGTTTTGCTATACTGGGGCGCCTTATATTTCGGCGTTTCATCTCGAAGGGATAGAGCAAAATGTGGTGCTTGTCGATTCGGTGTCGAAGCGTTACAGTGAGTGCGGCATACGTGTAGGGGCGCTGATAACTAAGAACTTACAGGTGCGCGATAACGTTATGAAATGGTGCCAGGCGCGGCTATGTCCGCCGTTATTGGGGCAGTTGGTCGCCGAAGCGTCGCTTGACACGTCGGAGGAGTATATGCTGTCGGTGTACAACGAGTATCTTCAGCGCCGTAACTTCCTTGTGGACGGTATCAACCGTATTCCCGGTTGCTATTCGCCCATTCCGATGGGGGCGTTCTATACGGTTGCGAAGTTGCCTGTTGATGATTCCGACAAGTTTTGCGCTTGGTGTCTTCGGGATTTTTCGTTTGAAAACCAGACTATTATGATGGCGCCGGCATCCGGATTTTATACTACGCCGGGTTATGGGCGCGACGAGGTGCGACTTGCGTATGTGCTTAATCGTGAAGACCTTGGGAAAGCGCTGGAAGTATTGCGGCGAGCGTTGGAAGAGTATCCGGGGAGAACGGTATGAGTTTGGAGTTTTTTATTGCCAACCGGATCCATTTTTTACGTGAGAAGGACGATGGCAAGCGGGCTACACCACCGGTTATCCGGATTGCAATGGCGGGAATTGCCGTTGGATTGGCGGTCATGATTGTTGCCGTAGCTATCGTCATAGGCTTCAAAAAAGAGGTTCGCAACAAAGTCATAGGCTTCGGCTCGCATATTCAACTGACAAATTTCGACAATAACAATTCGTACGAAGCGACGCCTATTGCTGTCGGCGATTCGTTGCGGAGGGCGCTTGAGGCTACCGATGGCGTCAGGCATGTGGAATCCTTTGCCACCAAACCGGGGATTATAAAGACAGAGACTGATTTCCAGGGAGTTGTGATGAAGGGAATGGGAGCCGATTTCGATACCGTCTTTTTCAAAGAGCATCTGACGGAAGGGCAGATGGTGGCTTACGATTCGCTGAAGTTGAGCAACAAAGTGCTGATGTCGAGGACTACGGCAATGCTGCTGCGACTGTCATGCGGAGATTCGTTTATAGTGTATTTTGTTAATAATAAGGATGTTAGAGCGCGAAAATTCGATATTGCGGGGATTTACGATACGGGCTTTACCGATTACGACAAGTTGTTTGTCTTATGCGATATCAAGCATTTGCGTCGCCTTAACGGATGGGATTCCGACATGGCGAGCGGGGTAGGGATATATATCGACGATTACGAGCGGTTGGATGAGCTTACCGACGAACTCTATTTCTCGCTTATCGACACTAAGGACAGGCTTGGCAACACATACTACGTGAGGTCGATAAAAGAGCTTAATCCAATGATATTCAATTGGTTGGCGGTGTTGGATTCAAATGTTGTGCTTTTGTTGATACTGATGATAATTGTTTCGGGATTCACGATGATTTCCGGTCTGCTGATTATAATTCTTGAGCGGACGAACATGATTGGGGTTCTGAAGGCGCTTGGCGAAAGCGATTACAGTATCAGGAAAATATTTTTGTATATATCTATGTTTCTGATAATCAAAGGTATGATATGGGGTAATGTTATTGGAATTGCGTTTTGCTTCTTGCAGGCGAAGTTTGGTTTCCTGACGCTCAATCCGGAGTCGTATTATTTGGATTCGGTGCCGATAGAGCTTGGGTGGGTATCGTTGTTGCTTATTAATATAGGTACGTTTGTTATTTCGATGCTAATGATGATAGCGCCTTCGTATCTTATCTCCAAGATTGAGCCGACTAAGTCAATACGTTTCGAATGATTTTTTTGATTGAAGGAAATTATGTTGGGATTATAAAATTTTTTATTATCTTTGTCGCCTTATATGATAGAAAGAATATACATACTCGAGAGTGTTGACCCGCTTGTGTTTTATGGGGTTAACAATACGCACCTTCAACTGATAAAGAACCTTTTCCCGAAGTTGCGCATAGTGGCGCGCGGTAACGTAATGAAAGTTATCGGCGAGGAAGAAGAGTCGGAGGATTTCCTGAAGAAGATTCGTGAGATTGAGAAATATTGCGAATCGTTCAATTCCATTACCGAAGATATCATCATCGGCATCGCCCGCGGCGGGAAGGTCGAAATAGCCATGCCATCGAACATAATTATCTATGGCATTAACGGCAAGGCTATATCGGCGCGGTCGGAGAATCAGCAAAAGTTAGTCAAGAGTTTTGAAACAAACGACCTTGTCTTTGCTGTCGGGCCGGCAGGTTCGGGTAAGACATACGTTGCTATAGCTCTGGCAGTAAGGGCTTTAAAGAATAAGCAGGCCAGGAGGTTGATATTGAGTCGCCCGGCGGTTGAAGCAGGGGAGAAACTCGGATTTTTGCCCGGCGAGATGAAGGACAAACTTGATCCGTATTTGCAGCCGCTCTATGACGCGCTTCAGGAGATGATTCCGGCGGCGAAGTTGAAGGAATATATGGATAACAACACGATTCAGATAGCTCCGCTTGCCTTCATGCGCGGGCGGACGCTGAATGACGCAATAATAATTCTCGACGAGGCGCAAAATACTACCGTTCAGCAGATTAAGATGTTTCTAACGCGCTTGGGAACTAATGCAAAGATGATTGTCACGGGCGACACGACGCAGATTGACTTGCCGCCTTCGGTAAAGTCGGGGCTTGTACATGCGATGGATATACTTGAGCGCGTGCCGGGAATCGGGCGGGTGCGGTTCGAGAAAAAGGATATTGTCCGGCACCGCTTGGTGCAGAAGATAGTGGAGGCTTATGAATCCACGGAAGATTATGCAAATAAACAATAAATTAAATGAGTTATATATGAGAGCTTTAGTTAAGACAGATTTTTTGTATCCCGGACAAAAGGGTGTTTATCATGGTAAAGTCCGCGATGTTTACAATATCAATGATGATTTGCTGATAATGGTTGCGACGGATAGGATTTCGGCGTTCGACGTCGTTTTGCCGGAGGGTATTCCTTATAAAGGACAGATACTTAATCAGATAGCGGCAAAATTTTTAGATGCGACAACGGATATTTGCCCGAATTGGAAACTTGCCGTGCCGGATCCGATGGTTACTGTGGGTGTACGATGTGAGGGTTTTCCGGTAGAGATGATAGTGCGCGGGTATTTATGCGGCAGTGCATGGCGGGCTTACAAGGCCGGCGCTCGCGAAATTTGCGGGGTCAAGTTGCCCGAAGGGATGCGTGAGAACGAGAAATTCCCGACGCCGATAGTAACGCCGACAACCAAAGCGGAGCAGGGGAGGCACGACGAAGATATTTCAAAGGCGGAAATTATTGCACAGGGTTTGGTAGATGCGGACGATTATGCTGTGCTTGAGGAATATACGCTTGCTTTGTTTGCTCGCGGGACGGAAATTGCCGCACAGCGAGGGTTAATACTCGTGGATACGAAATATGAGTTCGGAAAGCGCGATGGGGTCATCTACCTGATGGACGAGATTCATACGCCCGATTCTTCACGCTATTTCTATGCTGATGGCTATGAAGAGAGGTTTGCAAAAGGCGAGGCCCAGAAGCAACTTTCTAAGGAGTTTGTGCGTGAATGGCTGATGGATAACGGTTTCCATGGCAAAGCCGGGCAGACCGTTCCGGAAATGACGCCTGCGATAGTCAAAGGAATAACCGACAGATATATAGAGCTTTACGAGAATATCACCGGCGAAAAGTTTGTCGGAAATGAGAATGAGGATGTGGCCGGGAGGATCGAACGGAGTGTGAATGATTATTTACAGTCACTATAAAGGAAAGTTATGAGGCGAATGTATGGATTGATCGGGTATCCTTTGGGGCACTCTTTTTCGAAAGATTATTTTAACCGCAAGTTTGAATCGGAAGGGATAGACGCGGAGTATGTCAATTTTGAGATTGAGGACGTTCATGAATTGAAGTATATCTTGCGCGAAAACCCTGCGTTATGCGGGCTTAATGTGACTTTGCCTCACAAGGTCAATGTTATCCCCTTGCTTAACAGCGTCAGCGAGAATGTCGGTAATATCGGCGCGGTCAATGTGATAAAATTCAAGAAGGGCGCTTTCGGGAAATTGTATTTGGAAGGGCATAATTCGGATATCACCGGTTTTAAGCAGTCGATAGAGCCATTGCTTGACAAGCAGAAGCACCAGTATGCTTTGATACTCGGTACCGGTGGGGCGTCGAAGGCTATTTTCCACGGTTTGAAGCAGTTAGGGCTTTATTCGACATTCGTATCGCGAACGCCCAAAGATTTTTGCATTACTTACGATGATATTACGGAAAAAACGCTTGAAAATTACAAGGTTATAGTCAATACTACGCCCGTGGGGATGTACCCAAAATCGGATACCTGCCCCGACATACCTTATGAATACTTAACTCAGGAGCATATCCTGTACGACCTGATTTATAATCCGGATGAGACTTTGTTCATGCGAAAAGGGAAAGAAAGGGGCGCCGTAGTTAAGAATGGGTTGGAAATGCTTCTTTTACAGGCGTTTATCTCATGGGAGATTTGGAACTCATAAATCCCTTACCTAAGCCTGTCAATAGAACGGATGAGAAATTCGTCGGAGCCTATTTTGCGTATTGATAAATAGTTGAGTATCAGTCCTATTATAGGGAAAGAAGTCCATAACCTGAGGTTGATTTCCAAGTTCGGCAGGGCTGGGGAGTTGCTTAATTTCCATAGATAATAGCCGAAAAGTAGGGATAATCCTATTATAATCAGCGAATTAAATACGCACATTCGCATTTGTACAACACGTTTTTTGTACATGAAAATTATCGCAAAAGAGATAAGTGCGACGAGGCATACCAAAGCGAAAAGCGGCCATGTTGAATAAGCGAGATCTTGGGGTTTGGCGACGGTATTTTCGGCAACAGTATATATGCCGGTAACGTCGAACACGTATAAATCGGCCTCGGAGTGGAGCAAAGCGAGAGGAAGAAAAACGAGGGCGACAAACAAGCCGGCTACGACAAGCAAATAAATAGTTTGGATGCGCTGTAACATATTCTGTAAATTGACGGATTAATCCATACTGTCTTTCTTGACAGGATTTTTCCAATACAGTTCGTTGTCTTCAAACTCTTTTGTCGCAATGAGAGTCGGTTTGGGCAGTTTCTCGTAGTAGCGCGAGATCTCGATTTGTTCGCGGTTTTCAAACACTTCTTCGAGGCTGTCGTTAAATGACGCAAATTCCGACAATTTCTTGTCGAGGTCGTGCTTCAATTCCGCTGAAATTTGGTTTGCGCGTTTGGCGACAATCTTTACTGTCTCATAAATATTACCCGTATCTTTCCACATCAGGCTCATATCGCGAGAGATAGTACTTATCGGGGCTTTTGATTTTCGATAATCCATATAGCTTCTAATTAATAATTTTTTTCAATTTTGTTATTGGCATAGTCAAAGAATTTTTTGACTTGCTTGACGTATTTACCTTCGGGGAACTCGTTCATGTAGTTGTAGTATTCGTCAACAACATCACGATAGCGGCCTTGGAGACGCTCGTCGATACTGACAATGGCAAGCTCGTATTTGGAACTGATCTTAAGATAAGTCAACTCTTCGCGATACTTTGTATCGGGATAGCTTTTCAGAGCGTTGTCGGCTGTTATGACACAGGCGCGATAGTTATTCCCCATGTAGGTTCCGATGTTGTAATACAGCCTTGCGGCGAGGTATTCCTTGTAGGCGAGTTTTTCCTGCAGCTCGAACAGGATATTTTGCGCCTCCTTGGCATGTTCGCTTTGAGGATAATATTCCAAGTACATAAGGAATTGATTTATAGACTCATACGTCTGAGTTTGATCGAGACGCGGGTCGGGCGAATCCAAGTATAATCCGTAGGCGCCGTAAAAACGGGCGAGTTCGGCAAATTCACCTTTAGGATAAGTCGTATAATAATTCTTAAAATACTCGGATGCCGTAACATAATCCTTCTGTCCGTAGTAACTCTGGGCAAGGATATAGAGCGATTCTTCGGCTTCCTCGCGTCCGCGGAAATACTGGACGATATCTTCGAGCAAAGTTGCCGACTTGACATACTTCTTCATATTGAAATATTTCTTGGCATAGGAATACTTCAAATCAGGATCCTGGCTCTTCAGCAGTTTGTTATATTCGCCGCAGGAAGACAAAGTCAGGATCAATACCGACAGATAAATAAAAGTTTTCTTCACGTCAAATCGTTTAAAATCGGGCGCAAAGATAATATTTACTTTTGAAACTGCAATATTTCAAACGTTAATAATTATAATTGATACATGTCGCTTGCCGCTAAAAGCTCTAATTTATTGTTGGTTAGCACTTCGACGCACTTGTCCAAATTGTCCGGTCGAATGATGACATTTGCCGAATTTCCTTCGGAAAAGGCGTACATGTACTCAATGAAGATGCCTGCGGAGTTTATGATTTCCATTGCACGGGCGAGTGCGCCTGGTTCGTTGGGACAATGCAGGCAGATGACATCGGCCATCGTGACGGCGTATTTGTTTTCGCGCAGGACGGAGAGCGCCTTGTCGGTATCCGAGACTATCAGGCGCAGGATGCCGAAGTCGGAGTTCTCGGATACGGTGAACGCCGTCATGTTGATTTTTGATTCGCCGAGGAGCTTGGCCACCTCCGTGAAGCGGCCTATCTTATTCTCTAAAAAAATTGATAACTGCTTAGTCAACATAGTCTTATGTTTTTTTATGTTTACAATATACGTTTGTCTAATACATGTTTCGCTTTGCCCTGGCTGCGTTCGATGCTTCGCGGCTCGACGATTTTGACGTCGGGTGAGATGCCGATGACGCTTTGGAGGCGCTGCGTTACTTTGTTTCTGAGGGCGACGACTTTATTTATCTCATCGGAATAGTATTCCGGACGGAGTTCGACGTCGATTTGGAAAGTGTCGGTGTTATCGACGCGGTCAACGGTTATGAAGTAATGAGGCTCAAACTCAGGCAGTTCGAGGATGACCGATTCGACTTGCGACGGGAAGACGTTGACGCCGCGTATGATGAGCATGTCGTCCGAGCGTCCGAGGATGCGTCCCATACGGACAGCGGTACGTCCGCAACGGCATTTCTCATAGTTGAGGTGCGTCAGGTCGCGTGTGCGGTAGCGAATCATCGGCATCCCGTCCTTTGTGAGGGTTGTGAAGACGAGTTCGCCTTGTTTGCCCGGTTCTACCGGTTCGAGGGTGACGGGGTCAACTATTTCGGGATAGAAATGGTCTTCCCAGAGATGGGTGCCGTCCTGACATTCACATTCGCCGCCGACGCCGGGGCCGCTGATTTCCGTCAGTCCGTAGATGTCGTAGGCTTTGATGCGGAGTTTTTCCTCAAGTTCGCGGCGCATGTTTTCAGTCCACGGCTCGGCGCCGAAAGCTCCGATGCGCAGTTTGAACTCCTCGATGGGTATTCCCGATTCGCGTATGGCTTCGGCGAGGAAAAGGGCGTAGGAGGGTGTGCAGGCGAGGGCGTTTGCTCCGAAATCGTGCATCAGCTGGATTTGTTTTTGAGTGTTCCCGCTGCTCATTGGAATCACGGTGCCGCCTATTTTCTCGGTGCCGTCGTGCGCTCCGAGGCCGCCTGTGAACAGGCCGTAGCCGTAAGATACCTGCACGATGTCGTTCTTCGTCAGCCCGTAAGCTATGAGGCAGCGGGCGACGCCTTCGCTCCAAACGCCGAGGTCGTTGCGGGTGTAGCCAACTACGATAGGTTTGCCGGTCGTTCCCGATGAAGCATGAAGGCGTACTATCTCAGACATCGGCGATGCCATAAGCCCGAAAGGATAGTTGTCTCTAAGGTCGGTTTTGACCGTGAATGGGAGTTTGACGATATCTTCTATCGACCGGATATCGTCGGGAGTGATGCCGAGTTCCTGCATCTTTTTGCGATAAAAAGGCGTGTTGTGATAAACGCGCTCAACTACTCTCTTTAATCTAATGGTCTGCAATTTGCGCATTTCGTCGCGCGACATACATTCCATGGTCTCGTTCCAAATCATGTCATTCTATTATTTTAAAATGTGTATATAAAATATCGGCGCAAAGATAATATAAAAGATGATAAATCGACAAAAAAACACAACTTTTTTTTAAAAAAGCGAACAAAAAGTGTGTATGGAGTTATTAAACGCAATAGAGAACGGCGTCGAAAGCTAATTTTTTGTGGGCGCGAAAGTAGAATTTATAGTTATCGGCGAGTTTGTCGATGAATGTTGGTATGTCGATAAAGTCGCGTTCGCGATGGTAGATGCTGACCCCCATTATAGGGTGGTGGCGGAGGATGGTCTGTTCCGCGCCTTTGAGGGCTTCAAGTTCCGCGCCTTCTACGTCGAACTTGATGTAGGTCACGGGGGCGCCTGCTGCGATGTTGTCTATGGTATCCGTTTCGATGAAGTTGTCCGTGAGGCCGTCGTCGGTTATCTTCGAGAGCATGCTCCCTTCGGTACGGAAAGGCAGGCGGCCGGATGCGCTGTAAACCCCTTTGTTGATTGTTTCGACATCCTTCAATCCTTCTTTTTCGACATATTTCTGCAGTTGGCGGAAATTGTTTATATCGGGTTCTGCCGCCCAGATACGGTGGTAACGGCCGCCGGCAGCCTTGAGGAAGTCGGCTATGGTGTCGCCGACAAAGGCGCCGCAGTCAAAATACGATTCTTTGTCCGTCAGCTCGAAAATCCCCTGTGGAAAGTACTGTGTCCGCTCGAATATTGCGGGAAGGTACTTCATGTCCTGTCGGCTCTTAGCCATGAGGTAGGCCACAAACGAATCCTTAGATCGTTGGTCGGAAAGTCTGTGATATAAATCTTCGAGATAATCCTTGTTTTCGCGTATAAATGAGGTCGTTATGTACTCCATTTCAAAGATTTCGGAAAGGTAGGACACCGAACGGGCGTTGCGGAACTTCGCGCGGACTCC
This sequence comes from Tannerella sp., assembly GCA_031271805.1. Lineage (GTDB taxonomy): Bacteria > Bacteroidota > Bacteroidia > Bacteroidales > Tannerellaceae > Tannerella. The sequence goes on along the minus strand of JAISUX010000105.1, from coordinate 19,243 downwards.
GTCGATATCGGCGTATGCCTTGACAAAGCCAAGTACGACATTGTAAGCCGACAATTCGGCGTCTATCGCTTCGATGGGTATAGGTTCGTAATCCTTAAGTAGATCCGTATCAGCTGTTTTTGCAGGCGAAAACTCGTCGGCAGCCACCCTTGCAACCTCGACGCCTGCCGCACGGAGGCGTTTGACGATTTGGTCGGCCACATCGGGCGTCGCGCCGTACAGCACTGTCGGCCACTGTGATTTTTTCAACATACTCAATACGGCATCATCCGTAGGAACAACATCTTGCCTTAATAATTCATTAAATTCCATATTCGATTAATTAATTTATCCGCGTTATTCGCGGCAGACTGCGCTTTTCCGTTTCGACCCATAAATTATCTTCAAAAACGTAGCGTGTAATGATAGTTCTATTATTTTCATAGTCCCATTTATAGACATCCTTGACGTCGATGAGCGGGTAGGATATTTCCTTAAAATCCTGTGGCGGAACGGTTTCAAAACTTTCCGGGAAATCGTGTTCGATATGTAAGACGTCGTCGCGTTCGCGGATGTTGGTATAGAGGCGGCTGAAAGTTGATATGCCGCCATTGACATCGTAGTTGGTAACGTAATAGGTTGCGCATTTGACGCCCGACCTGCGGTCGGCTCGCTCACTCATTCGTACCCAATAGCAACGCAGTCGGCCTTCGTGGTCGTATTCGTAACGTTTGTTGCCGGAAACTATCGTCTTGCTTTTTGTGCCGGGGATATATGTGACGTAATATTTGGATTTGTTTTTCCTACGGGCATACGAAAGGACGGACAACAGTTCGCCATTGTCGCCAAAGCAACGGTCGGCGCCCGCCTTGTCGTCGGAATAGCGCGTACAGCGTCCCTGCTCGTTGTATTCGATGAGCATGCAGTAGTTGTACTTAGCGCCGGCGTAGAGATATTGTTTGTTATATCTGTAATAGATAGACTTCAAAGCGCCGCTACGATAATATTCCTTGACCGTATCGACCGGAACTCCGTTTTTGAAACGACCTGTCAGCCGCACGCAGCTACCCTCCGAATCGTAATAGTCGGATATGTATCCGTTGCAAGGGGTTCCCGCACAACTGTATATGAAGCCGTCGGTCGTAACGGTGCAGGTATCTACGTTTTCCCGCGCCATAGCGCAAACAGACAGCATCAAAAAAGATAATATTTTAATCCTTCTCATCCTGTTTCGATGCTTTTAATTCCAAAGCAGATACAAAGATGAGGTTTTTCTTTTAAATATGCAAATTTGCACGAAAAAAATTTGCTGTTATGCCGATATTTTGTTAATTTTGCACCCGATATAGGTAATAAAAATGGAGAAGTTATACTTTTTGAGTTTGGCAAGCGGCAGTAGCGGCAATTGTTATTACGTCGGCACAAATTCTTATGGTATCCTTGTTGACGCCGGAATAGGTGTGCGCCAGATAAAAAAGGTGCTCAAGGAACATGGAATTGAGTTCGAGAAAATACTTGCCGTGTTAGTCACTCACGACCATGCCGACCATATCCGCTCGATAGGTTATATCGGCGAAGGCATGAGTATTCCGGTCTATACGACGGAGATGGTTCACACAGGGATTAGCAAAAGTCGCTATGTTGAGGAGGTGCTGATTCAGTCGCGCCGTGTCATAGAAAAAGAGAAACCGTTCACGATAAGGGACTTAAAGATAACAGCCTTTGAAGTGCCTCATGACAGCATGGATAATGTGGGTTATTCAATTGAGTACGGCGACCGGACGTTTGTGTTCGTTACCGACGTGGGACATATTACGGAAACTGTCCGAAACTATGTGAAGGGGGCGAACTATTTAGTTTTGGAGTCCAACTACGACGTCGAGATGCTTGCTGCCGGCTCGTACCCGCAGTTTCTCAAGGAGCGCGTATCGAGCGATACGGGGCATCTGAGCAACTATGACGCTTCCGAATTTCTCGCTTCGGTATATAGCCCGAAGTTGACCGACGTCTGGCTGTGTCATTTGAGCCGCGACAATAATCATCCGGAATTGGCTGTTAAAACAGTGGAATACAGATTGTTGCAGGATGGCATTAAAGTAGGAAAGGACATTTCCCTGACGCCTTTGAAGAGGATGAATCCTTCGGATATGTATGCTTTCGATGTTGTCATATAAAGATGTGAAATGCGACGTTATTTTATATATTTATCATATCTTGGGACGCGCTATAATGGTTGGCAACAGCAACCTAACGGCGTTGGCGTGCAGATGCTTGTCGAAGAAAAGTTGTCAATGGTTTTATGTAATAAAGTGTCGGTTGTCGGAGCCGGTCGTACGGATGCCGGCGTTCATGCACGCCTGATGGTCGCCCATTTCGATGCGGTTTCGGAGATTACGGATTTGCATAGCTTGGCAGAGAAACTGAACAATATGCTGCCTGGCGACATCGCCGTAGATAAGATAGTCCCGGTTAAGGACGGCGCCCATGCCCGTTTCTCCGCTGTCGCGCGTACATATAAATATTACATTTCGGACAGGAAGAATCCTTTTGATTCGGAATGGGTCGTGCGTATGCCGCTTCGTAAAATCAATTTTGAGAGTATGAATGATGCTTGTCATTATTTGTTTGATACGGAGGACTTTACGAGTTTCACTAAGCTTCATTCCGAATCTAAAACCAACATCTGTAAGATTAGCGAAGCGGAGTGGCATAAAGATGGCGAAAGATGGGTTTTTACGATCACTGCCGACCGTTTTTTGCGGAATATGGTTCGCGCCATAGTAGGTACATTGCTTGCCGTAGGCCGCGGAAAAATCTCACAGGAAGATTTCCGGAGGATAATCGACGCGAAAGACCGTTGTAAGGCGGGAACATCCGCTCCGGCGCGAGGGCTTGCCCTGATAAATATCGTGTATCCCGACAATATTTTTCTTGATAAATAAATATTTTCCTTATATTTGTAGGCTGAAATAAAGAATGTTTTAGAATGAAGTATTTGATTATTAGTATATTGATGTTCTGCTCGGTGTTTGGTGCGCGAGCGCAGACCGTAGGCGAAATATTCGTTGCTATGCCCGACGAGTTGATTGTCCAATTAGAGAAGGCATGGCGAAAGGATTTAGTCGATTTGTATAAATCCGGAAAAGATGCGACGCTTGAGAACACAATGCAGGGGACGTCAACGCTGAAGACGCTGACCGATGACTACATATTGTTGCAAACGACCGAGCGTTCGACGATGGAAATACGTCGTCTCCCGCTTATAAACAACACATACGTTGTGTGTGTGATTACGACCGTTTATGCTCCGGTTGCCGATAGCAGGGTGCATTTTTACACTACCGACTGGCATCGCTTGTCGCCTGACGGCATTTTTTCGCCCCTTCAACGGGATGCGTTCCTGAAAAATGACGCCGACACTTCCCAGCCTTCTTATATGGAAGCGATGACGGCTTTGGATATCTGTTTGGTCAAATATTCGCTCAATGCAGATAATAACGACTTGACGGCCGAATACACTACCCTTCAATATCTTAGCGAGGAAACGCGCTTGAGAGTCAAACCTTTTATTAAAGATGTTATAAAGGTATATAATTGGAAATCAGGTCATTATGATATGAGTAATGATTAGTAATCATTTTTTAACATTGTATGGGCGAAAATTTTGCTTTTTATTATTACCTTTGCAAAAAATTGATGAAGTTAAGATGAACAAGTTATTAATTTTATTTATCTTTGTTGTATCGGTTGTTACGGGCGGTCGTGCTTATGCGCAAGATAGCCTTGAAGTGGCCAAACTTCACGACTTTTTGTCTCAGGAATCGGCTGATTCCGGCGTCTATAATTACCAACAATTGGGAACCGATAATATAGACGACGAAAATTGGCGCGATTATCCCGGCTTGACGTTTAATAGCTACACGGGTCTGTTGGAAAGCCTCGAATGGGAAGGTAAAAAATTGTCGGGCAATTTGGATTTGAGCGATTTTAAGGCATTGAAATCCGTTTATTGTCAAAGCAATCGCCTAAATTCCCTGAATTTGTCGGGCAGCACGGCGCTGACACACTTGGAATGTTGGGACAACAACCTTGATTCGCTTGACCTCACAACAAATAATAAATTGAATTATCTATGCTTCAGGTTCAATAATTTGAAGGCTATTGACCTGAGTAATAATCCTTTGTTGACATTTTTATGCAGCACTAAAAACCAATTGGATTCATTGGATTTGTCGAACCAGACGAATCTTGAGACGGGATTTTGCAATAATAACGGCCTGAAATATCTGAATATTTCAAATTGTAACTTATTGCGGGAATTTTCCTGTTACGGCAATAATCTTACCGAATTGAATCTGTCTAACAAATTGTTTTTAAGGACATTCAAATGTTCGGATAATAAATTGTCCTCGGTTAAAATCATTAATTGTCCCAATTTTAGCGAGTTTGACTGCAAGGACAACGTATTGGATTCGTTGATTATTGAAGGATGTGAAAGTTTGACGAAATTGGATTGCAGCAATAATAACCTCGATTTTCATACCTTGCCGGATATACTTCCGCAATATACCGACTATGTCTATTATCCTCAAAATAAGAGGGTTATGGAGGCGCCTGTCGATAGTATAAATTTCAAGCATTATTTTGAAATCGACGGCGTTTTTTCGAAATTTATATGGAATGACAATACATATCCCGTTCAGCCGTTAAGTAATAGCGACGGGATATTCTCGTTTTCGGACATATATGTTGATAAGACGTTGATTTGCAGAATAGAGAACGCTTTGTTCCCGAATTTGGTCATGAGATATGATGTTGATTTAAAGAAAAGCAACAGGAATAATAATGCCGGAGTTTCGGATGTCGCGTCTTTTGTCTATGGCGGAAAAGGGAGTATTCATGTCGTTGCAGCCGCGAAAGCTGATGTGGCGATATATTCTATAAACGGCGCATTTGTCGGACGCAGGATCATAAGTGATGGTAGAACGGATTTCCCGATTAAAAGCGGGATCTATATAATTTTAATTGACAACAGGAAATGTTATAAGGTCATTGTCAATGATTGATTCGTCGATGGTTGGCATGATTTTTGTTGTGACATTTCCGAATAATTTAGGATAGAAATATGATTAGAAACAATTATACAAAAAGGCTTAAGGACGCAATAGAATATAGCCGTGAAGAGGCTTCGAGGCTTCAAAACAGTTATATCGGCGGGGAACATTTGATGCTTGGCGTACTTCGCGAAGGCGAGAGCAAAGCATGCGCTATTCTTCGCTCGTTGAATATCGACTTGTCCGAATTGAAGCGGGTTATCGAGAATGAAGTGCGTAATGAAGCCGCAGAGAGTGTTTATACTCCATTGAACAAGATTACGATTAGCAAGGCGGCAGAGCAGTTATTGAGGATGTGCATGTTGGAATCGCGCCAACTGAAAAGCAAACAGGTCGGTACGGAGCATCTGCTGCTGTCGATATTGAAAGATAAAATCAATGTGGTGTCAGAATATCTTGGTTTCCAAGGCGTTGACTATTCATCGGTTTTAGAAAGTGTCGGCGCAGACATGGCCTCTAAGGGATCTGATGATAATCAGCAGTTTGTGAGGGCAGGATATACTGAAAATGATGATGACGACGACGATGACGACGAGGATGATGATCCTTTCGATTCGTCGCATGGGAAATCGTCCGGCACATCATCTTCGTCCGGTTCGGGGAGCGGCAAGGCTTCATCTACGAAGCAGCCCAATTCCGACACGCCTGTTCTTGATAATTTCGGCGTTGACCTGACGAAGGCGGCGACCGAAGGACGGCTCGACCCGATAGTCGGGCGCGACAAGGAAATCGAACGTCTGGCGCAGATCTTGAGCCGCAGGAAGAAGAACAACCCTGTGCTTATCGGCGAACCGGGTGTAGGGAAATCGGCTATTGTCGAGGGCTTGGCTCTGAGGATAGTGCAACATAAGATTTCTAGGGTTTTGTTCGACAAGAGGGTTATAAACCTTGATATGGCGGCATTGGTTGCGGGGACAAAATATCGCGGGCAGTTCGAGGAACGTATAAAAGCCGTCCTGAAAGAGTTGAAGAAGAATCCCCATATCATTTTGTTTGTAGATGAGATTCATAACATTGTCGGAGCCGGCTCGGCTTCGGGTTCGCTCGACGCTGCAAATATTATGAAACCGGCTTTGGCGCGCGGGGAGATCCAGTGTATCGGCGCTACTACACTGAACGAATATCGCACGAGTATAGAAAAAGACGGCGCTTTGGAGCGGCGTTTCCAAAAGATCATCGTCGAGCCGACTACTCCCGAGGAGACTTTGCAAATCCTGCATAATATCAAGGGCAGATACGAAGACCATCATAACACCCGCTATACCGACAAAGCATTGGAGGCATGTGTCAGGCTGACGGATCGCTATATCAACGACCGTAATTTCCCCGACAAGGCGATAGACGCTTTGGACGAGACAGGCTCGCGGATGCACATATCGAATATTGTAGTGCCGCGTTATATCGAGGAATTGGAGTTGCAGGTCGAAACGATGAAGACCGAAAAACAGGCGGCTGTCAAGGTGCAGAATTTTGAGTTGGCGGCAAGTTATCGCGATAAGGAACGCATACTGCTTTCACGGCTCGAAGCGGCTAAAGCAAAGTGGGAGAGGGATTTACATGAACACCGTGAGACGGTCGATGAGGATAAAGTCGCCGAGGTAGTGGCGATGATGTCGGGTGTGCCGGTACAAAGGATTGCCAAGTCGGAAAATGTACGTCTGCTCGGCATGGAAGATGAGCTGAAAAGCAAGGTCATAGGTCAGGACGAAGCTGTTCACAAGATAGTCAAAGCCATCCAGCGCAATCGTATCGGGCTTAAAGACCCGAACAAACCCATAGGCACGTTTATGTTCCTCGGTCCGACGGGCGTGGGCAAGACTTATATTACCAAGGTATTGGCAGAGTTCATGTTCGGTTCGCAGGAATCACTGATTCGCATCGACATGAGTGAGTATATGGAAAAATTTGCCGTTTCGCGGCTTATCGGAGCGCCTCCGGGATATGTCGGATATGAAGAGGGCGGGCAGTTGACGGAAAAGGTTCGTCGCCGTCCGTATTCCATCGTTTTGCTCGACGAGATGGAAAAAGCGCATCCCGATGTCTTCAATATCCTTCTGCAAATACTTGACGAAGGGCATATTACGGATAGTCTGGGCAGAAAAATAAATTTCAAGAACACGATACTGATAATGACGTCGAACATCGGTACGCGACAGTTGAAAGACTTTGGGCAGGGCATAGGATTCCGTCCTGTGGGCGACGCGGCCGACCACGAGATAGCGCACAGCGTGATCAAGAAGGCTTTGAACAAGACTTTCGCGCCGGAATTTCTGAACCGTATCGACGACATTGTGATTTTCGATCCGTTAGAGAAAGAATCCATCAACAAGATTATTGACATCGAATTGAAGAAAGTTCTCGAACGCATCGGTCAGGTCGGTTACAAGATAAATATCACCGATGAAATCCGCGATTTGATAGCCGGCAAGGGTTACGATGTGCAATACGGCGCCCGTCCGATGAAGCGGGCTATCCAGAAATATGTCGAGGACGAATTGGCAGATATAATCATCCGCGAAGACATCAAGGGCGGCGACGAGGTAAAACTCGACTACGCCAAGGCCGACGATAAGATTGTCCACGAAGTAATGCGGAATTAAGAGCAAATCCTTTCCTTGTGTTATCTGTGCCTTTCGGTCAAATATGACAAAAAGTCAGGCGCGCACTGTCTGGCATTTTTTTTGCTGAAAAGTGACCGAAGAAATTTTAAAAATAAAAGAAATATGGCAAAACAACAGACAACACAAGGTAACATCGGGGTTACGAGTGAAAACATCTTCCCGATAATCAAGAAGTTCCTTTATAGCGAACATGATATTTTTTTACGCGAACTCGTCTCGAATGCGGTTGATGCAACGCAGAAGTTGAAGACGCTCGCTTCGGTAGGCGAGTTTAAAGGTGAGCTTGGCGACCTGTCGATACGAATCCGCATCGACGGCAATAAACTCATAGTATCAGACCGTGGTGTGGGTATGACCGCCGAAGAAATTGAAAAGTATATCAATCAGATAGCTTTTTCCGGTGCGGAGGAGTTTGTAAAGAAATATAAGAACGATGCCGCCTCGATAATCGGGCATTTCGGTCTCGGCTTTTATTCGTCGTTCATGGTCTCGAAAAAGGTTGAGATAGTCACGAAATCTTACCGTGACGACGCCACTGCCATCAAATGGTCATGCGACGGCACTCCCGAATACAAGATGCAAGAAACCACTCGTGACGATCGGGGTACCGACATAATACTCCATATCGACGACGACAACAAGGATTATCTCGAAAAAAGCAAGATTACCGAGCTGCTGACCAAGTACTGTCGCTTTCTGCCGATTCCTATTGTGTTCGGAAAAAAACAGGAATGGAAAGATGGCAAATATGTTGATACTGAGGAAGATAATGTCATCAACGATGTTACGCCGGCATGGACGCGCAAGCCGAGCGAACTCAAGGACGAGGACTATAAGGCTTTTTACCGCGAATTGTATCCGATGAACGAAGAGCCTTTGTTCTGGATACACCTCAATGTCGATTATCCCTTTAACCTGACGGGGATTTTGTATTTCCCGCGTATAAAATCCAATCTTGATATACATAAAAATAAGATACAACTGTATTGTAATCAGGTATTTGTGACCGATTCGGTAGAGGGCATTGTGCCGGAGTTTATGACGTTATTACATGGTGTGCTTGATTCGCCCGATATTCCGCTTAACGTCTCGCGTTCGTACCTGCAAAGCGATCAGAACGTCAAGAAGATATCCGCTCACATTACAAAAAAGGTTGCTGACCGTCTCGAAGAAATCTTCAAGAACGACCGCCCCGGCTACGAGAGCAAATGGGATGACTTGAAAATTTTCATCCAGTACGGTATGTTGAGCGACGAGAAATTCTATGAGCGGGCGGAAAAATTCTGTGTTTTGAAAGATGTTGACGGCAAATATTTCACCCTCGAAGAATATAAAAACCTCATCAAAGACACCCAAACCGATAAGGACAAGACGCTCATATACATCTATTCTACCAACCGCGACGACCAGTATAGCTACATACAAGCCGCTAAGGATAAGGGTTATAGCGTTCTGCTTTTAGACGGACAGTTGGACATTCCCGCTATCGGGCAGTTCGAGCAGAAATTCGAGAAGTCGCGCTTCGTGCGTGTCGATAGCGATACTATCGGGAACATCATCCGTAAGGACGACGCCCAGGAAGTGTCTATCAGCGAAGATCAGCGCACCGCGTTGCAAACGGTATTCAAAAACAGCATCCCGGCAATCGACAAGACCGAATTTTACGTATCTTTCGAGGCTTTGGGCGCCGATGCCAGCCCCGTGATGCTGACTCAAAGCGAATATATCCGCCGCATGAGGGATATGGCGGCAATACAGCCCGGAATGTCGTTCTACGGCGAGATGCCCGACAGTTACAACCTCGTCCTCAATACCGACCATAAGTTAGTCAAGCGTGTTCTCGAAGAAGAGGAAAAAGCCTGCGCCGATAGCGTTGCCCCGCTTATTTCCGATATCCGTGGCTGGGAAGCCCGCCAAAGCGATCTCCGTGCAGCCCAAAACAAGAAAAAGCAAGACGAGATAACCGAGGCCGAGAAAGAAGATATGACCACAACAAACAAGAAACTCGACGAACTGCGCGCCCAACGCGATGAAATCTACAAGAATTTCGCGAAAGACAACAGCCTGGTAAGCCAGTTGATTGACCTCGCTCTGCTTGCTAACGGGATGTTAAAGGGGGAATCTCTGACCCGCTTTATCAAACGAAGTGCAGAGATGATATGATTTATCACTTTGACAAAATAAAAATATTTTTTGCGAAAAAGTTTTTTAGTTTCAAAAACAATTTGTAATTTTGTGCTCTGAAATTATGTTATATAACAATCGTGGTCAAATTAGAGAAGAGGAATGTGAACTTACCTGCCAGTTTATCAGACGTTTGGCGCGTTTTGAATGATAGGGAGCGTGATATTCTTCGCAATAACTCGGAGATTAAGACATTTAAGAAAAATCAGCTGATTTATTGCGAGGGTGAAGAACCATCGGACATGATGTGCCTGTTGAAAGGCAAGGTAAAGATATATAAAGAGGGGGTAGGCGGGCGTAGCCAGATCATCCGAATGATCAGGCCTATACAATACTTTGCCTATCGTGCGGCGTTTGCTCATGAGCCGTATCTGACTAACGCCACTGCTTTCGAGACATCGACAGTGTGCATCATCCCGATGAATATCATTGAAGATCTGATTCACGGTAACTCTAATTTGGCAATGTTTTTCATCCGTCAGTTGTCTGTCGATCTCGGCATTGCCGACGAGCGGACGGTCAATCTCACTCAAAAGCATATCCGCGGACGGCTTGCCGAATCCCTGCTGTTCCTGTGCGACAACTATGGACTTGAGGAAGACGGAGCGACCATCAGCATCTACCTGTCGCGCGAAGACCTCGCGAATCTGTCAAACATGACGACTTCGAATGCTATCCGTACCCTCTCGATGTTTGTTTCCGAACATATCATCGCGATTGACGGGCGGAAAATCAAGATTATCGACGAGGAAAAGTTGAAGAAGGTTAGTCGCCGAGGATAATGAAAAAATCATAGTGTCGTGCATAATTCGCTGATTGTCAAGCATAACGATAATGTTGTTTTTACGAGTGACGCTCATTGGCTCCATCCGCTTTTTGAATTTCATGAATTTTTGTCGAGAGGAGATGCGCCGCCTGTCGCCGAGATGATTTTACACGATAAAGTGGCGGGCAGGGCTGCCGCTTGCATGATTGTTTATCTTGGTATCAGGAAGTGTCACATCGAATTGATGAGTTCGCGTGCGATTCCTGTTTTTAAGCGTGCGGGCGTGGAATTTACCTACGACAATCTTGTTGAGCAGATTTCTTGCATGACGGAAGTGCTTATTTCCGACGATATGCCGGTTGATGATGTGTGGTTGTTGCTTCGCAAGCGCGCTTCACGTGTTGACGGCTTGCCTGTCAGATTGGAAAATGTATGTGTATCAGTCGATTCGAGGCCATTGTTGTGTGATTTAAACCTCGACCTTTCGGCCGGTGAGCAGCTTGTTATTTATGGCTCTAACGGGGTGGGTAAGACTACTTTGCTGAAGGCCATCCTCGGTTTGGTGCGTCCCGAAAGCGGGATTATACGGGTTGGCGATTATGTTGTCGGAAGCGCGGAATGGCGACGAAATAGGGTCAATACGGCTTATGTATGCCAGGAGAATACCAAGAATGTTTTCCCTATCTCGGCTAGGGAAGTTGCCTCTGTCGGGCTTGCGGGTAGCAAGATGTCGCGTCAGGAAATGGCTTATAATGTGGAGATTGCGATGAGGCGTACCGGTTGTTTTAATTTGGCTAAGCAGTCGTATCATTTATTGTCGGGCGGCGAGAAGCAGCGCGTTTCGTTAGCGCGGTGTTTGTGCCAGAAGGCGAAAGTCCTGCTGCTTGATGAGCCGACCTCCTTCCTCGACCAGTCGGGCAAAGACGACCTGCTTGTGTTGCTGCGCGAGTTGTGCCGTAACGAAGCGCCGACGGTATTAATCGTATCGCACGACCCTGTGTGGTCGGAATCGCTCGCATGGGAGCGCAGAGAGCTGAAAGGGGGGTGTCTATGTTAGAACTGCTGTCGCTTTCGCCTATCATCAAAGGCTTGATATTACTTACGGCGGCAGGTTTCGCCTTTCCGCTTACGGGCGTTTACTTATTGAGACTCAATATGTTACCTCTGCGTTTTATGCTTATGCATGGGGCGATACTCGGAGGCGCTGTCGCTTTGGCTTTCCAATACAACACATTTGTGACTACAATAATTGTGAATCTGATTCTTGTCCTGTTAATGACAAAATCGTCGCGCTCGCTGAAAACCGATGCAGGATACATGAGCGCGTTCTTCATGATTTTGTCGATTTCCTTTGCGTTTATACTTGTTTATAAATTCAATGTGCAGGCTAAAGACACGCTCGCGTTGCTGTGGGGGAGCATTTATTCATCGTCCTGGGGCGAGGTTGTGGCGGTCGTAGTTTTTTCGTTTTTACTTGTTTTGTTTCAGATAATTTTCTATCGAAAATTGCAGTCGATGTTTTTTGACCGCGAGATTGCTTATACATCAGGTGTTAATGAGCAGTCGCTGTATTATTCGATAGTTTTGTTGACGGCATTGACGGTTGCGATGGCGATGAAGATAATAGGCGCCTTGCTGCTTGATGCGATATTGCTGCTTCCGGCGTTGATAGCTACGTTTTTCGCCAAAAGCCTGCGAGGCGTAATACTGTCGTCCGCCTTGCTCGGCGGAGTTTTTGCCGTTGTCGGCTATTTCATTGCGCTTTTGTGCGATATCCCTGCAAGTTCGGCCATTGCCGCCCTTGCGTCGGCGGTTTTTGTTGTTATTTTGATAATTAAAAAGTCGGTTAAATCATGAGGAATTTGATAATTATTTCGTTAGTTGCCGTGTTTTTCGTTTCATGCAAAGGGCGTAAAAGCGGGCAGGAGAGCGCTTCTGTCGTAATTGCGACAAGTAGCTGGACAGCGGCATACGCTGAGGTCGCGGGAGCGGAAAACGTTGTTGTACTCGCGCCTTTCGAGATGGAACATCCGTCGGAATACGAACTTCGCCCGACCGACATTGCCAAACTGACCGAGGCCAAGCTCATTATTTATGCCGGATATGAAGTCATGGCCGAAAAATTACAGGTCGGACTTGGCATTCCCGCGGATAAGTTGCTGAAAGTCAATACCGATTACAGTTATGAGGCGATAGAGCGTTCCGTCCTTGAGATATCCCGTAAGACGGATTCCGAAGCCAAAGCACGCGAAAATCTCGCCGAAATACGTCGTGTGTTCGACGAAGGACGCGCTGCCTTGACGGCTTTTTCGGGTAAACCTGTTGCTGTGCACCGCTTTCAGGCATCGCTTGCAAAGGAGCTTGGTCTTGATGCAAGAATAATTTTCGGCCCGGCGCATCCCGAAGCCTCGGTGATAGCCAAAGCCGCCGGGTCGGGGGCGGCGCTGATAATCGACAACCGCCATAATCCCGTCGGTTTGCCGCTTAAGGAAGTGCTTCCCGAAGCCCGTTACGTCGAGTTTCTCAATTTCCCCGGCGCCTCAGGCACAAAAAACTTGGCGGACGTTATTCGCTATAACGTCTCACTGATAGGCAATTAAGACAGGGATTGCCGTATTTTCACTAATTTTGTCAATAGCTGTTCGAGCAGGTCGAGGCGCAACATGTTTGTCGCGTCGGATTTGGCGTTCGTCGGGTCGGGATGCGTTTCGACGAAAAGGCCGTCGGAGCCTACCGCAACGGCTGCTCTTGCGATTGTTTCTATCATTTCGGGCAGTCCGCCGGACACGCCGGAACTTTGGTTGGGCTGTTGTAGCGAGTGGGTGATGTCGGTTACGACCGGAAAACCGAACTTTTTCATCTGCGGTATGCTTCGGAAATCGACTATCAGGTCGGTATAGCCGAAAGTCGTGCCTCGCTCGGTCAGGATGACGTTTTCATTGCCCGAATCGACCACTTTTTGCGCTGCAAACTTAATTGCTTCGGGTGCGAGGAACTGGCCTTTCTTGATGTTGACAATCTTGCCTGTCTTGGCGGCGGCGACGAGCAGGTCGGTTTGGCGGCAGAGGAAGGCCGGAATCTGGATAATATCGACATATTCCGCAGCTAAAGCCGCTTCTGAAGTCTCGTGTATGTCGGTTACGGTCGGAACGCCGAGGGTCTCGTGCACCTTGCGCAGGATTTTCAAGGCTTTCTCGTCGCCGATACCTGTGAATGAATCCACTCGCGAGCGATTGGCCTTGCGGTATGAGCCTTTGAATACGTATGGGATTTCAAGGCGGTTTGTTATCTCCAAAATCTTTTCGGCAATGGTTAACGCCATATCTTCACCCTCTATGACACAAGGTCCTGCTAAGAGGAAGAAGTTCTTTTTGTTTATTAAGTCATTAATACTCATAATATTATCTATTAATAATTTTATCAATTTTTTCGTCCGTCGGAAGTCCTGCATCAATCCAGGTTATTGCTATCCCCCGTCGTTCCATGCCTCGGAACCATGTCATTTGGCGTTTGGCAAACCGGTGTATCGCTATTTCGAGGAGGTGCAACATTTCGTCGTAACTCAATTCTCCGGTTACATATTGCGTAACATACTTATATTCAAGACCATAGTATATAAGATCATTGGGCGTCAGGCCGGAATTGAGCAGGCTGCGAACCTCTTCTGCCATTCCCTCATCGAGGCGGCTTCGCAAGCGACGGGATATCCGTTCGCGGCGCAGTTCGCGGCTGATGTCGAGGCCGACTACAAGGCTGTGTGGCGCTTTGAAGTCGTTCGTTTCAGGCGCTTGCATGCGGTAATATTCTTCTATTTCAATAGCGCGTATGGCTCGTTGTGCGCTATCGACGTCTGTCTTGTTGTGTAGCGTCTTATATCCGGCGAGAATCCGCTCCAGTTCGGAGAGTGGGACGTCTTTGAGCGATTCGCGCAGAGCAGGGTTAGGTGGGACGTCAAGCAGTTTGTAACCCCGTAAGACAGCCTCAATGTACATACCTGTGCCGCCGCACAAAATCGGGATTTTACCCGCATTGCGGAGCGTCTCGAAGACGGCAAAAAAGTCATGTTGGAACTCAAAGACGTTGTATTTTTCGCCCGGTTCGCGAATGTCTATCAGGTGGTATGGGATACGGCGGCCGTTTACCGTATAATCGCTGAAATCCTTGCCTGTGCCTATGTCCATGCGGCGGTAAACCTGGCGCGAATCGGCGCTTATGACTTCGCTGTCAAGGCGTGCGGCTAAGGCAGCAGCCAAGGCCGTTTTCCCGCAGGCTGTAGGGCCTAATATTGTGATGAGTTCGTAATTGTCAATCATGGGGCAAAGGTATGAAAAAATCCGCGAATATCACGATTCAATGAAAAAAAAGAGGCTGCTCGTTAAGAGACAGCCCCCTTTTAAAAAAATCGGTTTATGAAAGTTTTAACCATTGACTTTCTTCATGTGAGCTATCAAGTCGAGGACTTTGTTTGAATATCCCCATTCGTTGTCGTACCATGAAACGACTTTGACGAAAGTGTCGGTCAAAGCGATGCCGGCTTTTGCGTCGAAGATCGAGGTGCGTGCGTCGCCGATGAAATCCGAAGAAACGACGTCGTCTTCGGTGTATCCGAGGATACCTTTGAGTTCGCCTTCAGAAGCTTCTTTCATTGCTGTCTTGATGTCTTCGTAAGATGCGGGCTTAGCCAGATTAACGGTTAAGTCAACAACCGAAACATCTAAGGTCGGGACGCGCATAGACATACCGGTCAGTTTGCCGTTCAACGATGGGATAACTTTGCCGACAGCCTTAGCTGCGCCTGTTGACGACGGGATGATGTTGCCCGAAGCTGCTCGGCCGCCGCGCCAGTCTTTTGCCGACGGACCGTCAACGGTCTTCTGGGTAGCCGTGGTTGAGTGAACCGTAGTCATCAAGCCGTCGGTGATACCGAACTTATCGTGCAACACTTTAGCTATGGGTGCGAGGCAGTTTGTCGTACACGATGCGTTGGATACGAACTGAGTGCCTTTGATATATGCATCGAGGTTGACGCCGCAGACGAACATCGGAGTGTCGTCTTTTGAAGGCGCCGACATGATAACATATTTACCACCTGCGTCGATATGGCCTTGTGCCTTTTCCTTCGAGAGGAATAAGCCGGTCGATTCAACGATGTATTCGGCGCCAATTTCGCCCCATTTCAAATCAGCCGGATTCTTCTCGGCGCTGATGCGAATCGACTTGCCGTTGACGACGAGATTGCCGTCTTTAATGTCGATTGTGCCACCGAATTGTCCGTGAATAGTGTCGTACTTCAGCATGTATGCTATGTAATCAACACTTAAAAGGTCGTTGATGCCAACAACTTGAATGTCATCTCTCTCTTGAGCTGCTCGGAAAACCAAACGTCCGATACGGCCAAATCCATTAATACCTACTTTAATCATTTTCTTAATAATTTAAATGTTTGAAAATATATGTTGTATACTCCTATACGCGATAAATATGTTAAAATCCAAATTTTCGGCCGCAAAGATACGAAAAATTTTTATATATGCAACTATATAAGTTTATTTTTATGCTTTTTTATCTATCTTGTTAAATGCGGCTGCCATCCAGCCGTCTTGTTCCGACGAATGGCTGAATATCAGCTTGTTACTTGTACATTCTTCTTCAAGAAGCGGTAAATCGTTATTGTAGAAACCGCTGATAAACAGTGTACTGCGTGGTTTAAGGGCGGGAGCGTAATAGCGGATATCTTGCAAAAGTATGTTACGGTTGATATTGGCGAAGATGAAATCGAATGACCCGAAACGGGCGATTTGTTCCGCTCCTCCGAGGGCGACTTCGACATTCGTTACTTCATTAAGTTTGCAGTTTTCGAGGGCGTTGTTGTAAGCCCATTCGTCGATGTCGATAGCTACAACCCGCGAAGCGCCTTTTATTGATGCGAGGATAGCTAATACTGCCGTGCCGCAACCCATATCGAGAACCTCTCGTCCGGTCATGTCAAGACGGAGTATCTCCCTGAGCATAAGCATTGTAGTTGCATGATTGCCGGTGCCGAAGGCCATCTTTGGGTCGATGATGATTGTATGCCTGAACCCGTCTTCATGCGGGTGAAACGAGGCGCGAATCAGACATTCACGGTCTATTCGTATCGGCGCGAAATAGCGCTTTTCCCATTCTTCGTTCCAGTTACGTTCTTCGACAAGTTCGTGCGTAAAATCAAACCTCACTCCCGACAACGGGAAACCGGCCAAACATTCGTCGAGCCTCGCCGGGTCGAAATTGCAAACAGCAATATATGCTTTAAGCCCGTAATCGGACGACATGAAACTCTCAAAGCCAATTTCTCCGAGTTCAGCGGCGAGAATGTCGGCAATAACTTCATTTTCAGCCTTTTTTGCCGTATAAGTGAAAGTAAATTCGTAATGTTTCATACCACAAAGGTACGATTTAATTTTCAAACATTTATCATCAAATGCTAAAAAAACAAAAATATGTGATTGTAAATTCGCATTATTAAAAAAATGTCTATCTTTGCCATTAATTATATTGTGAAAATTTTTTTATAAACATATTTATATGACATCACGTAGAGGATTTTTAAAGACAGCAACCATGGCATCCGCAGGATTTGCTCTTGGTGGTATTAAGTTGAATGCTTCGAGTTACCGTCAGATTATCGGGGCGAATGAGAGAGTAAATCTGGCGTGTGTAGGAATCGGTTTCCGTGGAAATGAGATTATCAAGGAGTTTGCAAAGACGAATTTGGCGAATTTTGTGGCTTTATGCGACATAGACATGGGCGCCAAGCATACTCAGGAAGTTATGGCGATGTTCCCGAACGCAACCCGTTTCAAGGATTTTAGGGAGATGTTCGACAAGATGGGCAACAAGTTCGACGCCGTAACGGCAGGAATACCTGATTTCGCGCATTTTCCCGTGTCTATCCATGCTATTAAAGAGGGCAAGCATATCTATTGCGAGAAGCCGATGAGCCGCACTTTTGTCGAGGGCGAACTGATGATTAAGGCGGCTCAGAAATACCCTAAGGTTGTCACCCAGATGGGCAATCAGGGACATTCGGATGCTAACTATTTCCAGTTCAAAGCGTGGAAAGAGGCCGGTATTATCAAGGATGTGACGGCCGTTACCGCTCACATGAACTCATCGCGTCGTTGGCACGAATGGGATTCGCGTATCTATAAATATCCTTCGCCCGACCCGATGCCTCCGGGAATAGATTGGGACACCTGGAACATGGCGAATCAGTATCACGAATACAGCGACCGCTATCACCGCGGTAACTGGCGTTGCTGGTACGATCTTGGCATGGGCGCTCTCGGAGACTGGGGTGCGCATATCCTCGACACAATACACCAATTCCTCGAACTCGGTTTGCCTTACGAGATTAATCCGCTGTATCTCAAGGAACACAACGATTATTTCTTCCCGATGTCATCGACGCTCCTGTTCCGTTTTGCAGCGCGTAAGAACATGCCGGCGCTCGACATCACCTGGTACGACGGCCTCGACAATATCCCACAGGTGCCAGAAGGATACGGCACGTCGGATATCGACCCGAACATCCCGACTGTAGCAGGAGGCAAACTCCAACCGTTGAAACTCAATCCGGGGAAGGAAATATACAGCAAGGAACTGACATTCAAGGGCGGCTCGCATGGCAGTACGCTCTCGATAATACCGAAAGAGAAGGCGGAAGAAATGAAGTCGAAGTTGCCCGAAGTGCCCAAGTCGTCTTCGAACCACTACGCCAACTTCCTCCTCTCGTGTCAGGGCAAGGAAAAGACGCGCTCGCCGTTTGAGATCGCAGGCCCGTTGAGCCAAGTCTTTAACCTCGGCGTCATTGCCCAAAGGCTGAATACGAAGTTAGAATTTGATCCTGTCACGAAACAGTTCAAGGATAACCCATGGGCAAATGCATTGCTTGCAGGCGTTCCCCCGCGTTCAGGCTGGGAAGACTATTATAAAATCTAATCAATTTTAAGTTTTTACGTTAGAAAGCGGCCGTAATGCACTTTTGCATGCGGTCGCTTTTAAAACATATTTCGTATAATTGCGGCGCATATTACACTAATATCAAATGTATGGATAGACTCAACAATATGGCAACCGGAGTCAGAAGGGCAGGATGCCGCCACTCGGCACCTCGTTTAATGGCATCAGGGAACTCCCTGTGCCCGTTTGTCGCGTCTTCCGGCGTTTACCCCCCCCCCCCCGAAATTGGATTAAAGCAAGGCTTTACAAGGCTTATCAGCGCGTGGTCAGTCAATCAACCATGCGTGGTCGGTCAATAACTATCCACCAATAAAATAATAAAATTATGTCAGCAAACAGTGATTGGATCCCAAAAGGACACGAAGCCCTGCACACGCAGGCAAATCAGACGGCAGCATACCTTGCTATCGCTGCAAACGTAACGCGCATGGGACTTACCGGCGCATCAACATGGATTTCGACCGAATTTACGTCGAAACTGACCCCGCTCAATACGGCATTCACGGCCTGGCAAAACCCTGCGACGCGAACGCCCGTACTCGTTGCCAACCTTAAAGCCGCGGAGGAGGCCTTTGTGC
>JAISUX010000051.1 GCA_031271805.1 Tannerella sp. | reverse complement strand
AAATCTAAAATCTAAATTCAGCGTAAAATAAATCATTCCTCTTTCTGATAAAGGAATCGCCGGACACTCTGTTTCGGGGTTTTTTCAAACTCATTGTCGCGCAGTTGAAATTCGGCTATCTTGCTGTAATAGGGGATTTTAGTATTGAGGTTTGTTATGTTGTTGCTCATGACGTTTTGTATGTCGATATAGGTCAGGCCGTCCTTATTAGCCTTGTCGTAGGAGGGGTAAATAAGGGCGACGAGAATCTGTTTGTCGGTGTCTTTTTCTTCGCGGGCGACGATTATTGATTCGCTGACATAAGGCATGGTATTGAGGATGCTTTCGATTTCTTCGGGGTAGATATTTTGGCCGTTCGAGCTGAGGAGCATCGTCTTGCATCGTCCGCAAATGAAAAGGAAACCGTCGGCGTCGATGCGTCCGAGGTCGCCGGTGTGCATCCAACCATCTTTACCGAAAGCCTCGGCAGTAGCTTCGTGATTCTTGTAATAGCCTAACATTGTGTTCATTCCGCGCACCATTATCTCGCCGACTTCCTTATTTTCGGAGGTGTCAATGTGCACTTCCATACGGTCAACAATCTTGCCTACCGAACCTTGGCGGAAGGAGTCCCATTGCTCGTAGGCAACAAGCGGACCGCACTCCGTCATGCCGTAACCTACTGTGTATTTGAACTTTATCGAGCGCAAGAATAGCTCTACATCTTTGTTTATAGCTGCGCCGCCGATGACTATTTCTTCAAAATTGCCGCCAAAAGCAGCGTTCAATTGCTTGAGTATCTTGTGTTTAATTATTTGACGTATGCCCGGAATTCTGTAAAGTCGTTTTAGCAATGGCTTTTCCAATACGGGAAAGATGCGGCTACGGACGATTTTTTCGATTATAAGCGGGACGGCAATGATTAAAGTCGGGCGTATCTTGTTGAATGTCTCTACAACTATCTTTGGCGACGGCACGCGGGGCAGGAAATGTATGTGACAGCCTTTGTTGACGGCGTTTAACACCTCAAAAGCGAGGCCGTACATGTGAGCCATCGGCAGCATTGAGACCATGTTGTCGCCGTCATGGATAAAGGGCAGCCGGTCGTAAGCGTACTGCGTGTTGCTCCATAAACTGCGGTAGGGGAGCATCACACCCTTCGAGAAGCCGGTTGTCCCCGACGTATAATTGATTATCGCGAGTTCATCGGGCTGTTCGATATGATAGTGAATGTTTTCGGGCTTGAAATCAGGGTATTTTGCGAGGAAAAGCGCATCGAGATTCGAATGTGTCTCCCTGATTTTTACATCGTTAGCCTCGACAATCGACAAGTCTTCGAGTAACACAATAACCTGAACATCAGGCATTTCTGCATGATTAAGCGAGTTGAGGTTGTGTTGAGCTGCAAACAGGATTTTCGATTCCGAATGGCGAACGAGGTTGTGGACGCTGTCGGGCGTGAAGTCATGAAGAATCGGTACGGCGATGGCGCCATACGACAAGACGGCAAAGAAACTTATTCCCCATCGCGCCGAATTGCGTCCTATGAGGGCGATTTTGTCGCCTTTATCAATGCCTGCAGCCTTGAACAGGATATGCAGTTTTTCAATTTCCTTAGCCATGTCCCTGTAAAGGAACGTATCTCCGTCGTAGTCGCTAAATACAGGCATATCCCAGTGCTGCCCAATGCTCTTCTCAATCAGTTCTAAAAAACGATTTTCCATATATTTCGTTGAAATTTCGGCAAATTTACAAAAAAATTTTTATTTCCAAAGAAATATCGAAAAAAAAACCTGACAGCGGGCGAAAAACCGCGCTGTCAGGCCACATTAAAACTAAAAATGAAAAAAAGAAAAATTAGTTTTTTGTTAAGCGGATATCCGCTACATAAAGCACAACCTTCTTGTTCGGATCATAAGTGAATGCTTCAGAGGGTTCATGTCCAATATTAAAGACTATTGAGCGGTTACGTCTGTCGGATGTAGGTGCGCCATAGATATTCTTTCCGTCATTTTGATTTTTTTGTTTTTTAACAATTAAATCCGACTTTTTTTATTAATTTTGTCCCCTGATAAGAACAATTTATTCACATAAAATAATAATACAATGGGAATTAGTAGATTTAAAGGGGACTGGCCGAAGATAGGCATACGTCCTGTAATTGATGGGCGCATGTATGGCGTTCGTGAGTCGTTGGAAGCACAAACAATGAATATGGCAAAAAGCGTAGTAGAACTGCTTTCGTCAACGATCAAGTATCCCGACGGCACGCCGGTACAGTGTGTGATTGCCGACACGACAATAGGGCGGGTGGCCGAAAGTGCGGCCTGCGCCGAGAAATTCAAGAAAGAAAACGTCGGCGTGACGATAACGGTAACGCCGTGCTGGTGCTATGGAAGCGAGACTATGGACATGGATTCGCATACCGTCAAGGCGGTGTGGGGATTCAACGGGACGGAACGCCCCGGCGCGGTCTATCTCGCCGCAGTGTTGGCCGCACATGCTCAGAAAGGCCTGCCGGCTTTCGGCATATACGGACATGATGTTAAGGACTCGACCGACACATCTATTCCCGCCGATGTAGAGGCTAAACTGCTCCGCTTTGCGCGTGCCGCCGTTGCCGTAGCTATCATGAAAGGTAAGTCGTACCTGTCGATAGGAGCGGTGTGTATGGGTATCGCCGGCTCGATAGTTAACCCGGATTTCTTCGAGGATTACCTCGGAATGCGTTGCGAAGGCATAGATGAAGTTGAGATTATCCGCCGCATGACCCTTGGAATATATGATAAGGAAGAATATGCCGTAGCGCTTGAATGGGCGAAGAAAAACTGCAAGGAAAATGCCGATATTTGCAACGAACCGGCTTTGCAAAAAGACCGTGCGGCCAAGGATGCCGATTGGGAATTTGTCGTGAAAATGACGCTTATTGTGCGGGATTTGCTGATCGGCAACCCCAAGCTCGAGGATCTCGGCTTCGGAGAGGAAGCGCTTGGCCACAACGCCATTGCGGGCGGCTTCCAAGGGCAGCGGCAATGGACGGATTTCTATCCCAATGGCGACTTTACGGAGGCTTTGCTCAATTCGTCGTTCGACTGGACAGGCATACGGCAGCCTTTCGTGCTCGCCACCGAGAATGATTCGCTCAACGGCGCGGCTATGCTTTTCGGTTACCTTCTTACAAACACGGCGCAGATCTTCGCCGACGTGCGGACTTATTGGTCGCCGACGGCAGTAGAGCGCGTGACGGGCAAGCCTCTCGAAGGACGTGCGGCCAACGGCATTATACATTTGATCAATTCGGGAGCGGCGTCGCTCGACGGCTCGGCTCGGCAAAGCGATAAGGATGGCAATCCTGCCATGAAGCCGTTCTGGGAAATCACGGACGAGGAGGCTCAGGCCTGTCTTGATGCGACGAGTTGGGTGCCTGCAAACCGCGGCTATTTCCGTGGTGGCGGCTTCTCGTCGAAGTTCCTGACGCGGCAAGGGATGCCATGTACGATGACAAGGCTTAACATCGTCAAAGGTCTCGGGCCGGTGCTGCAACTCGCCGAAGGCTGGACGGTCGAACTCGACCCGGCGTCGCATAAGATACTCGACGATCGTACCGACCGCGGATGGCCGACAACATGGTTTGCGCCGCGACTTGACCCGGCCAAGGATGCTTTCAAGGATGTTTACAGCGTGATGAATAACTGGGGCGCCAACCATGGAGCCATCAGCTACGGACATATCGGCGCCGACCTGATTACTCTCGCTTCCATACTCCGCATCCCTGTCTGCATGCACAATATCGACGATAAAGACATCTTCCGCCCCGCTGCCTGGAACGCTTTCGGAATGGACAAGGAAAGCGCCGACTATCGCGCTTGCGCAACTTATGGGGCGTTGTACAAGAAATAACAAGAATAAAATGAAACTATTTGAAAAAAACGGGAAGAACTATCTCTTCCCATTCATTCTGGTGACATCCCTGTTTGCATTGTGGGGTTTCGCCAATGACATCACAAATCCTATGGTGGCGGCTTTCAAGAATATCCTGCTGATAAGCAATTTTGAGAGTTCGTTAGTGCAGTTCGCTTTTTATGGCGGCTATTGTTTTATGGCGATTCCGGCGGCGCTGTTCATCCGCAGGTTTAATTACAAGAACGGTATCCTTGTGGGGTTAGCGCTCTATTCTGTCGGCTGCCTGCTGTTCATACCGGCGGGCAATGCTATGGCGTTCTGGGCTTTCCTGATTGCCTATTTTGTGATGACCTGCGGGCTGGCGTTTCTCGAAACGACGTCCAATCCTTATATCCTGTCGCTCGGTCCGGACGAGAATGCTACCCGTCGGCTTAACTTCGCGCAGGCGTTCAACCCTATAGGCTCGCTGACGGGGATGCTGATTGCCAAGGAATTTATCCTCTCAAAACTCAACCCTGCGACCGAGGCCGAAAGACGCGCTATGTCGCAGGACGCTCTGGCGCTCATTCAGCAGCAAGACCTCAACACGGTTAGCGGGCCTTATTTGATGCTCGGTCTCGTGGTGCTGGTCTTCTTCGTCGTGTTCATGATTTCGCGTCTGCCGAAGATTGTTTCCGAGGATGCCGGCGTTTGCTCGGTAGGTCAGACAGTCGGCAACCTGTTGAAGAACAGGCGCTACGTCTGGTCTGTCGTCGCGCAGACTTTCTATGTAGGCGTTCAGATAATGATTTGGACGTTCATCATCCAGTATGCCGAGCATGAGCTTGGGATGCCCAAGGCGACGGCGCAGGGCTATAACATGGTGGCGATGGCGAGTTTCGTGACAAGCCGTTTTATCTGTACATTCCTGCTTAAATATTTCCGTCCGAGCGAGCTGCTGACATGTCTTGCCGCAGCCGGCGGACTGCTTGTGCTTGGACTGATATTCCTGCCTAACACGCAGTACGTTGAGGGGCAATATTTTGGCGCATACTGGGGACTCTACTGCCTTGTGGCGGTGTCGGTCTGCATGTCGCTGATGTTCCCGACTATTTACGGCATCGCCTTGAAAGGCATGGGTGATGAGGCGAAATTAGCCTCCGCAGGCCTGATTCTCGCTATCGGCGGAGGCTGCATCATGCCTCCGGTACAGGGATGGCTGATAGATGTCGCCGACTTCGGATGGATCTCGTCGGTGCGTTTTTCGTTTATCCTGCCGCTGATATGCTTTGCGGTGATAGCCCTGTATTCAAGATACATAAGCCGGATAAACGGCAAATAAGGGTTTACGGATTTTAAGCTGGCGAATGTCTGAGTATCCGGCACCAAGTATTTCATATCCGTAACTTTTATAAATCCGTCGCAAAGATAATAAAAAAACAATGCCTGATGCGCTTCTCGGGCTAAATTCGCGAAATACAAATAAAAAAAGGTGCGGGAACGCACCTTTTTTTATTCAACAGCGACTTTCGCAATTATTTTCCTTATATCTCCCATGCCTATTCCCGGAGCGTGGGCGTCGTCAGGGAAATATATGGCGAACTGTCCGGGATAGAGTTTGGTATAGGTTGTCGGATAGTCGTAATAGAACATGATGTCATTTTTCTCGTCGTATGGCTCTGCAATTATCATCAGGCTCTCGCCGGCTTTCCAACCTATGCTTTCGACACCGACCAAAGGCGCTTGAATATCGATAAATTTACGATGTGATTCGAGCCTTGCATCCTGCATGTCTTTGCCGTGCGTACGCACTAATGAATAGTAAAGACGAGGGTCGTCCGTCTCAATTTTACCTTCTTTCAACCTGGAAAAGTCGGTGTTAATGATAAAATCAAACGCTCTCTTAAAAAGAGGGTGCAATATCTCGTATTGCTTTGAATTATCCAATGAATCTAAAATCATAGTCATTAATTTTTTAAATTACTATGAAATAACGGCCGCCGGTTTACGATGTTGTATCTCAGTATGCTAAATAGAACTAAACTATCGAAAATTATGTTGGAGGCCTATGTGCCGCTGAAATCCACGTTGTCGAATAGCAGCGACGGGATACGCCAATTCGATGAGAGGCGCGGGTCGTTGCCTATTCCCGCAAGGTTAGACCACAGTGTTGTCATATTGCCTGTGATATTCATCTCGTTGACAGGTTTCGTGATTTTACCTTTTTCGATAAGGAACCCTTCTATGCCATACGAGAAGTCACCGGTCGTCTGGTTGCAGTTGCCGCCGTTGAAGCCGGTAACGAGGATTCCCCTGTCAACCGTAGCCGCCAATCCGACGGCATCGAGCGTTCCGAGCGGGATTGTTAGTATCGACGGCGAACTGACGGTCTGCGGCTCCTTCAATTTGTTGCCATAGTAAGTGTCTATATAATAGGTGTTTAGCGTTCCGGCATCGAATATGTTCATCTGTTTAGTGGCGACGCCTTCATTATCGAAATAGCGCGCTCCGGATGCCTTGACGATGTGCGGCTCGTCGATGACGGTCACTTTGTCGCCGAAAACTTTCTGACCCTTCTTGTCAAGCAGGAATGAGTTCTTTTGCTGTATCGCCGAACCGTTTATGGCATTTATGACGGGCGACAGAAGGCGCGAGGAGTTGAGGTAATCAACGACCATTGGCATCTTTGCCGACCCCGTCTTGGCTTGGCCGAGTTTGTCCAGTGCCCTTTTCAAAGCCTTTGCGCCTATGCCTTCTTTGACGAGTTCGTCGAAGTAGAGCGATGATTCGTACCAATATGAACTCGGCCGGGCATCGCCTTCGCCTTTGATGCTCGCTTCGGCCGACAGTGTGAAATACGAGCCTGACGTTTCGCCTTCGAAGCCGTTGCTTGTGATGCGATACGAGAAACTGTCGCCGTCGTAATACGATGAAGCGGCCGATACGACACGCTCGTCCTTGTCCATTATCTCGCTACATGCAGCCATTGCCAAAGCAACTTTGTCGTCGGGCTGTACGGATGCAAACTTCGGGTCGTATAGCTGCAGGTCGGGCAGCCCGCCCTTGTAATAGAGCGTCGCGTCGGGCAGTGTGCGCGCCTGATCCTCGGCGAGGTAGCGCGTCGATTCGATACCGTTCTTGATGAAACGATCCAACTCTTTGATATCTAAACGGTTAGTTGAGATAGAGCCGTAGCGTCCGTCAACATACAACTGTATTGACAGTCCGTTTTCGGATGCCTGCTGCAGGCTGTCTATCTTCATATTCCGGATCTCGAACGAAGTGTTCGAATTGCTGTAAAGGCTTAATGAGACTGCCTGGCAGCCGTTCTTGAGGGCTAATTCCAATGTCCTCTGCGCCAATTTTTTATGCGAATCATTTATCATCTTAACTTTCTCCTCCTACTGTTAATTTGCTCACTAATGCCGATGGCATGCCGAGTGTTACGGGGCACGACTGACCGTCTTTGCCGCATGTCCATGAGCTTTCGTCCATTTTGAAATTCGAGCCTACCATCGTGATGTCGGCCAATGCTTTTGGGCCGTTGCCGATGATATTTATGTCTTTTATCGGCTGCGTAAGTTTCCCATTTTCAATCAAATAGCCGTTTTTGACAAAGAACGTGAAGTCGCCGGCGCCGATTTGAACCTGTCCGTTTGTGAAGTTCGAGACATATACGCCTTGTTTAACGGCTGCGATGATTTCTTCTTCCGAGTAATTACTTGCTTCCATGTAGGTCGCCCTCATGCGGGGGATAGGCATGTTGCGGAATGTCTCGCGCCGTCCGTTGCCTGTCGGAGCGACGCCGTAATACTCGGCGCTGATGCGGTCGTGAAGGTAACTTGTCAGTATGCCGTCGCGCACAATATATGTCTTCTGTCCTTCGATTCCTTCGTCGTCAACGTTGACAGCCCCACGGTTATTGCGGATAGTGCCGTCGTCAACGATATTGATGTGTTCGTCGCATACTTTTTTGTTGAGTTTGTCGGCGAAAATAGAAGTGTTCTTGCGATTGAAATCAGCCTCAAAAGCATGTCCTATAGCTTCGTGGAGCAGTATTCCCGATCCGCCGGCGCCCATTACAACCGGCATCTCGCCTCCTTTGGGCTTTACCGACAGGAAGAGTATCGAGGTTTTCTCGACAGCCTCTTTTACCACTGTATCTACAAGGCTGTCGGTCAGAAATTCGGCGCCCATTCGTAGCGCGCGCGATGAACTGTTACTCTCAATACGGCCGTTATCGCTCATGATGCACTGTGCGCCGAGTATTGCCATAGGGCGGTAGTCGTAGTATGACTGTCCCTCGGAATTGCAAAAAAGTATATGCGAAGTATTATCGCTGAACCATGCCGAAACCTTTACTATCCGTTTGTCTGCCGCAAACATCTTATCGTTAATGCTCTGAAGATAAGGCATTTTTGCATTGACGACCACATCTTCCCAAGCTTTACTGACGCTGTAGAAACTGTTCTTGGCGCTGATATCCGTGATACCGGCCGGCGTCTTATGGCCTGACTGATTAGCTATCCGCGCGGCTGTCCGCGCGGCCTTGAGCATCTCGTCAAGAGTGATATTTTCTATGTAGGCATATCCGGTTTGGTCGCCCGAGACGACCCGTACGCCCATGCCGAAGTCTATGTTAGAGTAGGCGCGGTTGACAGCTCCATCCTGCAGGCTCAAATTATTTGAAAACGTGTGCTCGAAAAACAGGTCGGCATAATGCCCGCCCTTTTCGAGCGCAGTAACGAGGACTTTTTTAAGTTGTTCTTCGCTGACACCGAAGTGTTCGTAAGCGAAACTGAGCGAATCCGTGTAACTTGTCGCGTTACTCTTTCCGCCGCATCCTGCAAGAGACGGAACAGCAAGCGAACCTAACATGAACCCTCCTGTTTTAATAAATTCTCTTCTGTTGCATTGCATAAAATATAGTTCATAAATTTAATTTTGGCCACAAAAGTAGTGATTATTTGAAGTATCATAACGAGTTTATGTTTTTTTAACTCAAATCGCGTTTGGACGTAATTAGAAAATAATCCGTATCTTTGCCCCCAAAAACTCTTATATGGCGATAATTTGCATTGAAACATCGACTGTGGTATGCTCTGTTGCAACCGCAGAAAAAAATATTATAACCTTCGAACATAGCTCTTGCGACGGCCCTTCGCACGCAGCTTTGCTTGGAGTCTTCGTCGAGGAAGCGCTGAAGGACATCGCAGCCCGAGGACTGACAGTCGAAGCTGTGGCTGTTAGCGCCGGTCCGGGCTCATACACAGGCTTGCGAATTGGCGTCTCGACAGCTAAGGGACTTTGTTTCGGATTGAACGTACCGCTGCTTGCGATTCCCACCCTCGAAATCCTGTCTAATAAGGTTATTACTAACGTTGATTCGGGCGAGGGCAAGAGCGATGCCAAACCTCTCTATTGCCCTATGCTTGACGCCCGTCGTATGGAGGTCTATTCTGCGATTTACGATGATACATTATATAATGTTCGCGAGACCCGCGCCGAAATAATAACGGAAGATTCCTTCGCCTCTTATCTGAAAGACCGCGAAATGGTCTTTTTCGGTAACGGCTCCGAAAAATGCAAAGCCGTAATCACTTCCCCAAACGCCCGCTTCATCGACAATATACACCCCTGCGCTGTCGATATGGCGCCTTTAGCCGTCAAGGCTTTGGCAGAAAACCGTACCGTCGATGTCGCATATTTCGAACCATTTTATCTCAAGGACTTCATTGCAACAGTCCCAAAGAACAAAATAACGACCTTCAAAAAATCTTAAATCTTAAATCCGACAGTTTTTATGAAATTCTCATTCGTTTGTGTGTAATTGGAAAATTTATGCTAACTTTGCCGCATTATTGACCATTAAATAATTAAAGATGAAAAAATTGATTTACACTTTTGCGGCATTTTTATTGCTGTCATGTGCCGAAAAAGTATCTTATAATCAACTTATTACAGTTGATTTTAATGCCAAGTACCCGGAAAAAGAGTTGCTTTTGCAGGATATAGCCGATGTAGAGTATGTCCGGTTAGAGACAACCGATACTTTCTTGCTTGGTAGAAGCGTAAGGTTAGGTTTTTGTAACGATGAATATATCATAATTGCTGATTATCAGTCGTCTGCAATCGTTATTTATGACCGCAAAGGCAATCCGGTAAGCTATTTCAGCCGTAAAGGTCAGAGCCATGAAGAATGGGTAAATATATCAAGTGCGTTTTATGATCCTTATAGGGATGAAGTCTTTGTTATAGAGATATTTCCGTCCAAAATCAAGGTTTATGACAAAAAGGGAAAATTCAAACGCGGGAAGGATTTGCCTTCACGAACGGACGGGTTGACTGTCGTTGATTTTGACGGGGATAATCTGCTTTTATGCGAAACTATGCGTAGTTTTTCGATCGAAGATAAAGAGCCGGTAGCCAAAACGGATTCGATTTCTTATTATATGATATCGAAGAATGACATTGCGGTAACGGACAGTTTCAATATCAAGGTGCCGAAAAAAGTCTCCCCTGCGATTATACATAGTGAAACGACAAACGGACAGCAGTATGTATATGTAATGCTATATTCCTATCCTCATGTTGTCAAATCTAAAAACGGGTTCGTCATTTCGGAAATATCGTCCGACACGATTTACAGGTTGAACAGCGAACTGCAGATGACCCCGTACATTGTCCGGACGCCTTCGGTCGGCGCGTATGAATACCTGACGTCGTTAAGTTTTGCTTTGGACCGTCCCGACTTTATGCTGCTGCGACTTTTAAACATGGAGGGTAAAGACGACAATTTTCTAAATCATGAGAAATACCTGTTTTATGATAAGAAAAGCGGGCTAATATCTGATTATAAGTTTGTTAATGCCGACTATCCCGACTTGAAAAATGCAGGCATTGATGATGAGCATCAAATATCCAAAACAGGAGAATACATCTATGGTTTCCTTCAGGCATCCGATCTTTTGGAAGCATTGGAAGCAGGCAAACTGAAAGGCAAACTGAAAGAAATCGCATCACAA
>JAISUX010000119.1 GCA_031271805.1 Tannerella sp. | reverse complement strand
CTGTTAGTGGTATGTTTAACGCCGCTGATTATATGGTATTTCTCGTTTTTGCGCAAAAAAGACAAAGAACCGTCCACGCCGAAGAAAATCGCAATCGGTATGGGAATCGTATTGATCGGTTACTTGTTTTTATCCGTGATTTCTTACGTCGCAGGCTATCCTTCATATAACGAATATGAAACGTTGAATGAAACGGCGCGTCTCGCCCTCAAATCCACTCCGTGGATACTGATCGGGATGTATTTTTTCCTTACCGTTGCCGAACTGTTTATCTCGCCGCTCGGACTGTCGTTTGTGTCGAAAATCGCACCGAAAGACAAACAAGGCTTATGTCAAGGCTTGTGGCTTACGGCTACGGCGGTCGCCAACCTGATCCTTTTTATAGGCGGAATCCTGTATGAGGCTATACCTTTGTGGCTGTGCTGGCTTGTGTTTGCAGCGCTTTGCGCTATTTCGATGATTGTAATGCTTTCGATGGTGAAATGGCTTGAGAGAGTCACGAGATAACGCCTGTTTTTCAGTGTATGAATAACCATATACAGGGAGTTGCAGGGCAGGAATTGGCCGCACTTATGTCTGCACGGGTTCTCGTGCTCGATGGGGCTATGGGGACTATGATTCAGGCTTGTGGCTTGACCGAAGAGGGCTTTAGAGGAGAACGATTCGCGGGTTTTACGCATAGTTTGAAGGGTAATAACGAAATCCTGAACCTGACGCATCCGGAAATTATTCTTGACATTCATCGGCAGTATATTGATGCCGGTGCGGATATAATCACGACCAATACGCTTAACGCCACCACCATATCCATGGCCGACTATGGCGTTGAGAATCTTGCGCACGAAATTAACGTTGCAGCTGCTCGTATCGCCCGTGAGGCCGCTGACGGATATAAAGGGCGAAAAATATATGTGGCAGGCTCGGTTGGCCCGACGAACAAAACAGCTTCGATGGGGCCGGATGTGAATAATCCCGCTTATCGCGCTGTGACGTATGATGAGCTGTATATCGCTTATTATGAGCAGATTGACGGTTTAATAGAGGGCGGAGTCGATATCATACTCTTTGAGACGGTCTTCGATACATTGAACGTCAAAGCCGGACTTGATGCTGTTGTTGGGATGATGAGCGATCGCGACTGCCAACTGCCTGTAATGCTGTCGTTTACGCTTTCGGGCAAAGGCGGGCGCAATTTCTCCGGACAGACTATCGAGGCATTCCTGACTTCCGTCGAACATGCTCCGTTGTTGAGTATCGGCCTCAATTGCTCGTTCGGCGCTCGCGATATGAAGCCTTACCTCAAAGAATTGGCCGACATCTCGCCGTATTTCATCAGCGCCTATCCCAATGCCGGTCTGCCAAATCAATTCGGACAGTATGAAGAGACGCCCGCAACTATGGCCGACCAAATGATGGCTTTTGTTGATGAAGGATTGGTAAATATTATCGGTGGCTGCTGCGGGACTACACCGAATCATATTGCCGCATATAAACACTTGGTTATCAATGCAAAACCTTATAAGGCGGTTGAAAGACCCCCGGTATTGAGGCTTTCGGGGCTTGAGATGCTCGAAGTGAAGCCTGAAAACAATTTCATAAATATCGGGGAACGATGCAATGTTGCCGGTTCGCGCAAGTTTTTGCGTCTCATAAAAGAGAAAAACTATGAAGAGGCTTTGGCTGTAGCTCGCAAGCAGGTTGAGGATGGCGCACAAATTATCGACATAAACATGGATGACGGACTTCTCGACGCGGTAGAAGAAATCAAGACTTTCTTGAATCTCATCGCCATGGAACCCGACATAGCGCGGGTTCCGGTGATGCTCGACTCGTCGAAATGGCTTGTTTTGGAGGAGGGATTGAAATGCGTGCAGGGCAAAAGTATCGTCAATTCGATAAGTTTGAAAGAGGGCGAGGAGATGTTCCTTAGTCGCGCGGCGAGGATTCGCCGGCTGGGAGCGGCCGCGATAGTGATGGCTTTCGACGAAAAAGGCCAGGCTGACTCCTTCGAGCGCAAAGTAGAAGTTTGCGGTCGGGCTTACCGTTTGCTGACCGAAAAAATCGACTTCCCGCCGCAGGATATTATTTTCGACCCTAACGTGCTGGCGATAGCCACAGGTATGGCCGAACATGACGGTTACGGGCGGGATTTCATTCGCGCTGTTGAGTGGATAAAAACGAATCTACCCTTAGCGAAAGTGAGCGGAGGCGTGAGCAACCTGTCTTTTTCTTTTCGCGGGAATGATTATGTGCGTGAGGCTATGCACGCCGTATTTCTATATCATGCCATAAATGCAGGCCTTGATATGGGTATTGTAAATCCCTCGTCGTCAGTTACTTATGAGGATATTGAGCCGACCTTTCGCAGCCTTCTCGAAGATGTGATTCTGGCGCGTCGTCCCGATGCGGCAGACGAATTTATTGCATACGCCCAGCAGATAAATGAACGGAAAACGCCTACTGAGCATGACAAGTCGCATGAGACATGGCGCGAAGAGCCCTTGGATGCGCGCCTCGAATACGCACTGATAAAAGGCAATTGCGATTTTATCGAAGACGATTTGCAGGAAGCCATGACTTTATATCCGCGGGCGGTTGATATTATCGACGGGCCGTTAATGCGTGGAATGAACAGGGCAGGGGAGTTGTTCGGCTCCGGTAAGATGTTCCTGCCACAGGTTGTCAAGACCGCCCGCACAATGAAGAAAGCGGTCGCTATATTGCAGCCCGCGATAGAGAAGGATAACACGAAATCGGGAATGGCTAAAAAGGGCAAAATCGTCTTTGCAACGGTCAAAGGCGATGTCCATGACATAGGCAAAAACATCGTGTCGATAGTCTTGTCGTGCAATAATTATGAAGTTATCGACCTCGGCGTAATGGTTCCGGCCGAAAAGATAATACAAACTGTCATTGCCGAAAAACCTGATATTCTGTGTCTTTCAGGCCTTATTACGCCATCCTTGGAAGAAATGGCGAATGTTGCGGTTGAAATGCGAAAAGCGGGAATGACGATTCCTATCATGGTTGGCGGCGCGACGACTTCAAAATTGCATACCGTCCTGAAGATTGCGCCTCACTACGACCATCTCGTGATCCACGGCGCCGATGCCTCGCAAACCCCGTTGATTGCAGCGAAGTTGATGAATCCTTTCGAGCGCGAAGCATACATTGCCGAACTGAACGCCGAATACGCGAGACTGCGGCAACTGCACGAAACGACTACGGAGACCAAGAAATTGTTGACTTTGGAAAAAGCCCGCGAAAAAAGATATAAGATTGATTTATCCGATTATAAGTCGTTTGCGCCCCGCATAAAGGGTGTTCGTCGTTTGTCGATACCGGTTGTGGAGTTGATTCCTTTTATTGACTGGACTTTTTTCTTCACGGCTTGGCGTTTGAGTGGCCGGTATCGGGATATTGCGCATCTCGAATGTGACTCCTGTCGTGCGGGCTGGCTTGCCGGGCAGCCAGACGACGAGCGCGAGAAAGCGCAGGAGGCTTTAAGTCTCTATGACGATGCCCGGAAACTCTTAAGAGCCTTGCCGGTGGGGACGTCGTGCGAGGCGGTAATCGGTTTTTTTGAGGCGTTTAGTTCCGGCGATGATATTGTCATAGTGCGTTCTCAAGATTCGGATTCGCGTCTGACGATTCCTGTTTTGCGGCAACAGATTCCCGGCGACAACGGCCTGTGTTTGTCTCTCGCCGATTTCATTGCGCCTAAGACCGAAGGGCTGACCGATTATATTGGCCTTTTCGCCCTTACAGCCGGAAATATTGTTGCAGCCCTTGAAAATCAGATAGAAAACGAAGATTATAAAAAAATACTCGTTCAGACACTGTCCGACCGCTTGGCCGAAGCTGCGGCGGAATATTTGCACGAGCGGGTGCGCAAGGAGTTTTGGGGCTATGCGCCGGATGAAAATCTCACAGTCGAGGACGAGTTTAAGGCGCGATATCAAGGTATTCGTCCGGCAGTCGGTTATCCGTCCTTACCTGATCAGACTATTATCTTTGAATTGGATAAGTTGCTTAATATCAATGATATAGGTATAGGGCTTACCGAGAATGGCGCGATGGCTCCGACTTCCTCCGTCGCCGGATTTTACTTTGCCCATCCCGCCTCAAAATATTTTATGACAGGAAAAATCTCCGAAGAGCAGCTGCTCGACTACGCCGCCCGCTATGGAAAACCCGCCGATATGTTAAAGAAATTCTTGGTCAAAAATCTCTTTTCTTGACGCAATCTTAAAATAAAAAAGTGAATTATTTGGATAAGAAATAAACCTGTATTATCTTTGCGAAAAAAATAACGATTATGAGACAAATAGTTCTTTCATTTTTTACGGCGCTTATATGCCTGACTGCCTGCAATATAACGGGTGAACGGGTCATAAACCGTCCTGTTTTCGGCGTCAGCAACACCGCCACCATTGAGTTCGACAAGATCGTACTGACCGACAGCGCTACGATCTTCTATATCGACGCATATTATACGCCCAAATATTGGATACGCATAAGCGGAGATACTTATCTGCAAGCCGGCGACAAAAAATACCCCATCAGTGGCGCCGAAGGTATCACTTTGGACGATGAGTTCTGGATGCCGGAATCGGGTGAAGCCTCGTTCCAACTCTTCTTTCCGCCTATCGACCCCAGTCTGAAGGCCATCGACTTTATCGAAAGCGACTGCGATGGCTGTTTCAAAATCTATGGCATCGACCTGACGGGCAAGGCTAAGTACCCCGGCAAACCCGAAGGCGTTCCGGCAGCTGTCGCCAAACAGCCCGACATGACCGCTCCGCTACCTCAACCGCAACTGAAAATCGGTGAGACCACCGTTACAATACACCTTCTCGGCTATAAAAAGGGGATGGACGACGGCAAGGCGCAGTTTGTTGGCATGCGCATCTTCCCGTCTTCGGAGGAAGAAATGGAGGCCGCGATTGATGACAATGGCATCGTGACATTGCAATTCGAGCAGTATGGCACACAAATGAGCGTAGTAAGGGCGGCAGGGCAGAGGTTTACATTTATGACCGACCCCGGCGAGAATGCCGAAATCTACATCGACCTGCGCGAGATGAGCCGTCAACGTTCGCGCTATCATAAAACGGATGTTGCGGGACGCACGTTCTATTCTTCCGGCAAATATGCCGCAGTAAATCTGGCGCTTAACGAAAACCTTTACGATTACAAGTTTGATATTGCAACCAATACGCGCGAGTTAATGAATGATGTCGAGGCTATGACTCCCGCGCAGTACATTAATTATGTTACGGAAAAGTACGATGCCATAGCAAACAAGGTAGATTCGAGCGCACTGACACCTGTCGAAAAGGCTTTGCTGACGATCGACAACAAGTTCAATCTGCATTATGCGGTCTTTTTGGGAGAGACGCTGCTCGAACACGTTTATCGACAGAAGAACGATATCCCCAGAGATAAACCTGCGGAAGGCGCTATTAAATTTTCGGAGATAGATTACGACGTGTTAAGTAGCTATAAAATAGACGGTTACGACTATATGTACGCCCAACTTTTCTATTTACTATACACCACTTATTTCAACGACAGTGTAAACCTCGAACATATCACAGGCGAGCGCGAAGGCTTGCTTTTCGACCTTAAAAAGGCATACAAGGCTGCTTCAAAGGTTAAAAAATCGGAAGCGTTGACCGACGAAGACCGTGCGTCGCTTGCGGAGGTCAAAGAGCCGTTTTATGCTCAGGCGCTCGACGCTCTTGAGGCGCATAACAAGAAACAACTTGAAGAAGCCATGAACAAAGGCGGCTTCACTATCTGCGAGGTGCCGAAAACAAGCGAAGAAAAACTTTTTGATGCGATAATGGCGAACTATAAGGGCAAGACTGCTTTAGTCGATTTCTGGGCAACATGGTGCGGCCCCTGCCGCTCGGCTATTCGCAAGACAGAGCCGCTGAAAGACAACGAATTGAAGGACGATAACCTCGTGTTCGTATATATCACAGGCCCTTCGTCGCCGCAAAATACCTGGCTGCAAATGCTTGGCGACATCAAAGGCGACCATTACCGCCTCGACGAAAAGCAATGGAATTACGTCTGTAAGCAGTTCGACATCGACGGCATCCCCTCGTATGTATTGCTCAAGAAATCAGGAGATTATGCCTTGCGCAACGACTTCCGCGACCATTCGAAAATGAAACAGACTTTACTTGAAGAAATCGGCAAGTAAGAGGTTTTGTATATCTCGATCTGTCTTTCGGGAAAAACAAAATTTTATGTATTTTCGATTTTGAAAAATACAAAATCTACAAACATAACTCGTTCATGTATAAATTGGGGGCGGTTGTGTATAAGAGGCGGCAGTTCGTGTTTTTATGTAAAAAAAATTATCTGATATATCGCGTTTTATGTATCTTTGCAGACATTTGAACTGCAAATTATAAATTACAAGATAATGAAAATTTTACATTCCCTACTAACTGCCGCAGCGACAATAACCCTCATTGGCGTAACGGCAACCGCAGCGACAACAGCTATTGAAGAGCCGTTGCTCAAATCGGAGTATTCGTACCGGCGATATACCACGCAGGACGGGCTTAGCGAATTGTATGTTCATGTGGTCTATCAGGACAGGCGAGGTTTTATCTGGGCAGGTACGCACAACGGTTGTGTTCGTTATGACGGTACGGATATGCACTCGTTCATGGCTGATACCGACGTGTCGATATTGGGATTTTCGGAAAACGAGCGTGGCGACGTATTTGCTCTTGGCATAGAAAAAGTCTGTTATATCCCGTCCGGAACCGACTCGCTGTATATTTACAGAGCCGTTACCGACGACAGGGATATGTATCTGTGGAACAACTCGCGTTCGTTGCCTTCGGGATACGGTCTGTATAAGGTTGACAATTCGGTTGCCGTTTATGCAATAACCGATACGGGATTGGTTAAAAGGTGGGAACATGAGTTGCTGAACAACATAAATTATTTATATGAACTGTATTGGGACAGGGAAATGAAGCAGTTTTATATTCCCGCAGACGACGGCGTGCTCTATGTCGTTGCCGAAAACGGTACGGTTCTCCACAAGTTTGAAAACAGCTCCCTTTGTTGTTTTATCCGCTATCGCGGAAAGATTTGGGCAGTCGGCAGAGACGGATTGTATGTGATTGACGGAAACAGTATATCGTGCGCGGTAAATTATCCTTTTTACAAAAATTCGTACGAAAAATCCGAGATCAGGGAAGATGCCGAACATAATCTTATTATCAGTACGTCAACATCTCTTCTGCGCTTTGCCGACGGCAGGTTGGAACTTTTATCCGATGCTCTTGAAGACTGTTGCGGTATTTGTATTGACAGGGAAGATAATGTCTGGGTGGCGGGCAGCAACGGACTGTTGAACTATTTTAACTTTAAATTCAAAAACTACCGCCTGTCGCAGGGAATATTGTCGCAAGAGATTTGTTTGGATTCGCGCAACAGGCTGTGGATAACCTGTTTTGACGGCAGATTGCTGCGTGTCGAGAATGACGCGACGTCGGAAATCAAATATCCGCGTTCGCCTAACGATGTGCATTATTTTAATCTCGGTTCGACCTCACGCAACGACGATTTGCTCTTGTCGGGCAGTCGCGGAGTTCTGCATTTAAACATTAAAAATCAGCAGTTTCGATGGCTTAACCTGCCTCAGGAGGATTATTTCTCGTTCTGTTTTTTGTCGGACGATGAAGTTGCCGTAGCTTCGTTGGAAAACTTGTATATAGTAAATCTCCGTACCGGAAAACCGGAAAAATATACGGTTGATCAGGTGCGGCAAAACCCGATGGTTTTTGTCGTTTCCGACGGTAAGGGGCGACTTGCTGTCGGCGGGCAAAAAGGCGTTACGTGGGTATCGGCAGACAGGCAGTTCAGCTATCAGTTTGGCGACAGCATCTCCAATATCCGGCAGATGATGTATGACAATCGCGGCGTTTTGTGGTTTACCAGTAAAAACCGTCTGGTTTCGATTGATCAGGATGGCGCTGTCAGCATAGAACATACTTTTCCAGATATTCTTCGTGCATTTACCATTACGTCGAAAGGCGTCCTGATTGCGAGTACTGTTGGCGCCCTGTATCTTTCATACTCAACGACCAACATCAATTTCCTGTCTTACGACCGATATAATGGGTTTGATGTGGAAAGCGTCCTTCAATGCCCTCCTGTTGAAGACCGCGACGGGTATGTATGGCTGCTCACGCATGGCAAGATTGTCCGCTTCGATCCCGACAATCTGTTTAACCGTCAGGTAAATCCGTTGCTGTATTTGCCTTCGGTGCAGACGTCGAGCAATAATGTGGAGTGGCGTCGGCAGCCGTTCGATAATGCACGCTTCGACTGGCGCCATAAGAATGTCCGGTTCTCATTTACAGGACTTTGCTATTCGGCTGTCGGCAACATTCGTTATCACTACCGCCTCCTCGGCTTCCAGAACGACTGGTCGGATCCGTCGCGACTGCGCGAGGTAACGTTCAACAACCTGCCGCCGGGCGACTATACCTTCGAGATTTACGCCGACGCGGGAACGGACGAGTCGCGCAGCGAAGTGCAGACATACTCGTTCTCGATCCGTCCCGCCTTCTGGCAGACGGTGTGGTTCCTCGTCACCGCAGTGCTGTTGCTGATGCTGGCGAGCGCCCTCGTCGCGCTGTATTTCTACCGGCGCAAAAACAGGGCGCTGTTAGAGCGATTGGAGACGGAAAAGCAACTCAACGAGCTGCGTATAAGCGCAATACGCCTCAAAGCCATCCCGCATTTCAACGCCAATGTGCTTGCCGCCATCGAATATTACCTGATGAATCACTCAAAAGACGAGGCGCTGCGTCTGCTCGGCATCTACTCCAACTTCACGTTCCGGATGCTGAGCGAGGTTGACAGGGCGTCGCGTACGCTGTCGGACGAACTTGAATATGTGAAGATGTACCTCGAACTCGAAAAGTTGCGGTTTATCGACAAGTTTGATTACCGTTTTGAGGTCGAAGAAGATGTCAATACGGCTGTCCAGCTGCCGAATATGATATTGCATACCTACTGCGAGAACGCTGTCAAGCACGGTTTTGCGTCGTACCGTTCGGGCGGTATGCTTGTTGTCCGCGCCATCCGGCACGGCGATATGGTGATGGTGAGCGTCGAGGACAACGGCGTAGGTCGTGCCGCCGCCTCGCAAAACAAAAATGTGAAGAGCACAAAGCAGGGCTTGGATATCCTGATGCGGCAGATAGAAATCTATAACCGCTTCAACGACCGCAAAATAGTCCAGCGCATAGACGACCTCTACGACGGCGACCGCCCGTGTGGCACGCGCTTCTCGGTCGATGTGCCGCAGGAATTCAGTTATATTTAAAGTTTTGCGACAAAAAATTGCATAATTCAAAAGAAATGTTTACCTTTGCGTTGTTATGTGGACAAACTGGCAGAAGAAAATAAAACCTGACGCGACTATCCCAAAGAGGTTGCTCTGGGATGTGGACCTTACTCAATTCGATATGCAGAAAGGGCGCGGTCTCGTTGCCGAGCGTGTTGTCGAGCGCGGCGACGTGGAAGATTTTTATACCATGTTTAAGATGTACGGCGGCGTGCGCAAAGTACGCGAGATATACCGCGATGAGGTCGGACATCTTTCGCCACGAGCGCTGGCTTTTATCTGTATAGCTTTTAATCTGAAAAAGGAGGATATGAGATGTTACATACGCAGACGGTCTCAAACGATACCCTGGAACTTCTGAAAACTCTCATGCGCGACGAGCGCTTGCAGGCTTTTTACCTCGTTGGCGGGACAAATCTTGCCCTTCGTATGGGGCATCGCATAAGTATTGACATTGACCTGTTTGCGCTAACGGAATTTGACAGTGCCGCTTTGGAACGTTATCTGATTAGCAATTATCGGTTTCAGACAAAACTGCTGCTCGAAAATACCGTACAGGGCTTTATCAACGACATCAAAGTAGATTTACTGTCGTATCCTTACAGACTTGTCGATACGCCGCTTGTGGAAGATGACATTCGTATGCTTGGACTGATGGATATTGCCGCCATGAAACTGATTGCTGTCAGCGACAGCGGCAAACGCCTGAAAGATTTTGTGGATATAGCTTATTTGTCAACGCAAATGTCTGTTCGTCAAATGCTTGACGCATATACTAAAAAGTTTGACAGGGCGCCTCTGCATGCTTTGCGAGGATTGGCATACTACGACGACATTGATTTTTCGGCTGTAATACAACTGGTTTCACCCGGTCGTTTTTCATGGGATAAAATTGCCCGCCGCATTGCCCAGATGATAAAACATGAAGACAATATTTTTGATACTCCACCTTTATAACCATAATAAACCATGCCAATCAGAACCATCATTGTAGAAGACGAATTTCATCAGCGGGCGACTTTGCAGCAGAAGTTAGAAGAGCATTGCAGCGACATTGAGATCGTTGCCGCCCTCGATAATGCCGAAGACGCGCTGATACAGACGTTGCGGCTCAATCCCGATTTGCTGTTCGTGGACATCCAGCTACTGAAAAACGACGGCGTATGGCTCGTCGAGCAGCTTAACGAGGCGGCATGTCCGACGTTCACTCCGCCGGCGGTGATTTTCACCACTGCCTTCACCGATTCGCAGTATCTGCTGCAAGCCTTCAAGGTCGCCGCCA
Source organism: Tannerella sp. (assembly GCA_031271805.1). Taxonomy (GTDB): domain Bacteria; phylum Bacteroidota; class Bacteroidia; order Bacteroidales; family Tannerellaceae; genus Tannerella. Next base: position 1,815 of record JAISUX010000119.1, on the reverse strand, counting down.
TTGATTATCTTGTGAAGCCCGTCGGGGTGGAAAGCCTTGTTGCGGCGGTCGATCGGTTCAGGAAGAAAACCGCGCCATCCGACGCCATACCGCAACTGATGGACGCCCTCGACAAGGCGCAGGTCATGCGTTTTCGCGACTTCAACGGCGTGCTGCTCCTCCGCGACGACGACATCGCCTATATCAAAGCCGACGGCAACTATTCCGAGCTGGGGCAGGCTGACGGCACGGTTACGACCATATTCGAGCGCCTCGGCGAGTTAGAGCGCAAACTGACAGGCGCCAATTTCGTCCGCACCAGCAAGAGCATAATCATCAACAAGCGATACATCCGCGCCCTCAACGCCCGCAAAAACACCGTCCACCTCAGCACCCCGCAAGCCACCTTCGACGTCAACATCCCCGAAGCCGCCCTCAAAGCGTTGAAAAGTAGTTTATAGTGAACAGTTGGGACGCGGACATCCCTGTCTGCATTGGGTACAAAGATCTGTGTAATCCGCCCCATCATTGCGGACTTGATCCCGCCCAAGCGGGACAGGCGCCGCAATCGCAAAAGCAGGACACACACAGATTCCGCCAATTTCCCGCAATACCATTTGGCGGAATCGAATATTTTTTACTGAATATCGTATAATTCCCAAACAGGCATTGTCGGGTTCGGGCTGCGAATGAGATTGCTTCGTTCCTCGCAATGACGGACGACGCGGTAGGCTGTGCAGTTAGAATAGGTAGAGGGCGGGAAGCGGTTTCAGGGTTGAAAGAGGTTCAGGGAAGGAATAAAGGAAAAGTGCTTGACATTCAAAGTATAAAGTTGTATGTTGTGATGAATTGCAGTGGCGGCTATGATAGCATCTTCGATATCCAACTTATGTGCAAGGCAGAACAAGATGTTCGTGTCAAGCAGTAACATTGTCGATAGAGTATGAGTTGCGTCTTTCGCGGGCTTTGCGCCGCATTTCTTTCAGGTCAATATCGCGGTCAGCCCAGATACCGAAAGTATCCGCAAAAAGATGTTGCTGTTGGGCGCTATTGCTTACAGGCTCAAAATCAGACACCTCGGCGTCCACATGCCACGACTTGCACAAACTCAAAAGTATTTGCATCTGTGAAAGATCTATACCATTTCTGAAACTTATCTGTGTCATAATGTCATTATTAATTACGCAAAAGTACGTACAATTTTTGATATGTCCAATTTATTTGAAATTTTTTTAAGCGATGATGTTAAAATCTGCCCTTTCAGGGGCTTGGCGGCACGCTCCGTCATTGTTAAGGAGGATTCCGCGTCGAGCGCGGAATGACGGGCTATCGTCGCGTCTTTGCGTCGTCGTGTCGTCGCGTTTAATATCAAAACACCCCGCTCGTGTATAAATTCGACCATTTCGTGTATGCTGGGGGCGAGTTCATAAAAGTGGGCGATTTTTTTGCATTTGTCTGTTTTTTTGTCTATACTTTTGCTGCGTCGGGACTGAGTCAAGGCATCGGTCAAGGCGACGACCCCGACAAGACAGATAATATTTTTTTACATTTAATAACTTAATACAATTTTTTATGAATGCTTATCTACGAATTCAGAACTGTGCAGGGGCTAACGAACAATGCTCCCTGCCCGCTCGTCGCTCCCCTCGCGGGTTGAGCATGACGACCTTGCTCTTCGCCCTTGCGGCGCTTCTATTTGCTTCGACCGGCGACGCTCCGGCGCAACGGACTGCGGCGGTCGGTAATGACACTTCAAAAGTTGAAACGCGCGGCACAGGCGTCCAAACGGGCGAACCGCAGACCGTAAACAAAGTCATCAACGTCCAGACGTGGGAC